>RFHE01000157.1 GCA_003696445.1 Calditrichota bacterium
GGCAGTTCGCCGGTCCCCTTTTTAATGGCATTCTCGATGTTTTTCATGGGCATGTTGGCGGCCTTGGCATTTTGAATGGCCGTCCGCAGCCGGGGATTGGATTCAGGATCCCCCCCACCCATGCGCGCTGCAATGGTGATTTCCTTAATCAATTTGGTAAAAATTTTGCCGCGTTTGGCATCCTGACGTTCTTTACGATAGCGGATGTTGGCCCACTTTGAATGACCAGCCATAAGTCCTCCAAAAAAAATTCTTTTTTGGCCAGTTGATGTTAATTGGAATCAGGGGGCTTCGACGCCGCCTCAGGAGAGGGAGGATTCGACCACACTTTGGTTTTCACGATCCAGGCGGAAGGGTACCCGTTTTTGCGTGCCAGCTCCCTCAACGCTTCAGCCTCCTCCCGGCTCTTGCAATCGCCTACCCGCACTTTGTAATAAGGCGCATCGAATTCAACATACACATTATAGCCGTACTCGGCGAAGACAAATTCGGCTTCCTTCCTGGCTACCAGAGCGTTTTCGTAATCCTTGGTGGCGAACAATTGAACCCGAAAGCCGTCGATTTGAACATTTTCCGGAGCAGCTTGAGAAGAGGGTGACGGCAACTGACCAAGGGCTGTGCCGGTTCTTTCAGTTGGACTGGTTTCCGGCTCAGCCGGGAACTGCAGGTCGTCGTCCTGAAGGGTTAATGGGTCGAAGGATTCGTCCACGGCCGGGGCCGGCGCCTGCACCGATGGTTGAGGCTTCGTAGCTGGCTTACTCCCTGCACACCCTGTTAGCAACAGCCCACCGCATATCGCTGACGCTATTGAAAATCGAAGCGCTAATCTCATCTTGTTCCCTGGTTGACTCGTGGCAAAAATACGACAAATCGGCCCGCTTTTCAAGGGAAAAGAATAGCCCGGCCGCCCATTGAGGCTTTAAAATCAAGCCGTTGAACTATTTTGCTTTTCTGCTTATAATGGTCCCTGTTCAGGTCGAATCTTTATTCCTTGACGTGCCGTGCACAAAAAGTTTCACAAAATGGGAGTATGATTCTGGTCACACCCTGGAGCAAAAGATCCATTTTATTTCCCTGGTTCCCATTCGAATCCAAACCGAAGGAGTTATTTGAATGAAATGCTTGCGGATCATTCTTTGCAGTCTCAGTGTGCTGGCCCTTGCCTTTTGGGTCCTGTCCACAGGCTGTTCCTTTCCGGCCAACCCGGACACAACGCCGCCTCAGATCAGCATTCTGCATCCGGCCGATGGTGAGGTGGTGACTGGTGTTGTGCCCATTGTGGTAGCAGCCACCGACAATGACGAAGTCAAGCTGATTCGCGTGTTTGTGGACGGGGTGGAGGTGTTCTCCGGTCCATTCTCCAGCACCACCTTTAACTGGGACACCGGTCCCCTTGCCGACAACCGGGACCATTTCATTGCCGCCACTGCCGAAGATCCGGAAGGCAACATCGGAACCACCCCCATCATCGCCGTCCGCGTGGTGGGCAGCGCCCTGCCGGATACTCTGGCTCCGGTGATCCGCATCCTCAATCCGCTTAACGGGCAGATCGTCTCCAATCCGGTGCGCATCGTCACCCAGGTCACCGACGACAGCCCCATTCAGAAGGTAGAATTTTACATCGATGGGGCGCTCGTCAACACCGATGTTGAGTTTCCTTACGAGTACATCTGGGATGTCAGTGGGTTGATTAACGGCTCGCGGCACAGCATTTTTGCCTGGGCTTACGATGCCAGTGGCTTCAGCTCGGCGTCCAATGTCGTCTCGGTCACAGTGGCCACCAACGTTCAGGGAGACATCAAAGCCCCGAAGGTGACCATTTTGTTTCCGGCGGCCAATTCCATTTTCTCAGCCAGCACCCAGGGCACCATCAATGTGGCCGCCGATGCGTCTGACGAAAGCGGCATCGATCGGGTCGAGTTTTTCATCGACGGCGTCTTCAAGTCCGCCGATAGTACCGCCCCCTACGAATACCTCTGGGATCTGGCCCCCTTCGCCGATGGGCAGACGCACACCGTTTACGTGAAAGCCTTCGACAAGGCAGGCAATGACAATGCCGCGCTGGTAGCGGTAAAAATCAATCCCTGAAATTAAACAAAAGCCAGAGCTTTGACGCAAAGCCCGGCCGGTGACCGCCACCGCCGGGTTTTGTGTTTTAATCCGCAATCAGGCCGGCGTCGCGGAAACTGAAAAAACGGCCCTGGCCGATGATGAGGTGATCTAGGACTGGAATGTCCAGCAGCCGGCCGGACTCCACCAGCCGCCGGGTAATGGCTTTGTCCTCCTGGGAAGGCTGCACTTCCCCGGAAGGATGGTTGTGCATCAGGATGATGCTGGCGGCGGACTCCAGAATAGCCTGCTTGAATACCTCCCGGGGATGCACCAGAGAAGAATTGAGAATCCCTTCGGAAATTTTAATCTCCCGCATCAGCACATTGGCGCTGTTGAGCACCAGAATCATGAACACTTCTTTTTTCAGATGGGCCAGCAGGGGTTCGAACCGGCGAAAGACGTCTTCCGGCCCGGTGATTTTAATCCGCTGCGGCCGGGAGGCGCTGGCAATGCGCCGGGCGATCTCGAACGCGGCAATCAGGGTAATGGCTTTGGCCGGGCCGATGCCCTTCAGCCGAAAAAATTCCTGGTGATCCATGACGGATAGCTCGGGCAAGGCTCCGAAGCGGCTGAGCAACAGCTTGGCCAGGTCCAGGGCGGTTTGCCGGCGCGAACCGGTGCGAATTAAGATGGCCAGCAACTCGGCATCGGTCAGGGCCGAGGGACCCAGGTTCATTAACTTCTCGCGGGGCCGCTCGCCCTCGGGCCAGTCGGTGATGCGGGTGTGATAAAAAGCGGGCTCGTCCACCTTCATGGTCGGTCCTCCCAACGACTGATCATCTGGCTGACCTGCAGGCAAAGAAAGTTAGCACCGCCGGGGCAAAGCAGCAAATGCCCCCGCAAAAGAAAAGGCCCCGAACGATCGTGGTCCGGGGCCAGCGGAGTCGGATTGAATCTAAAGCGCAGGACTCACACGTTGCTACGAACCCTGGCTCGATGCTTCTGATACCAGTCGCGGATGTAATCGATAATTTCCTGCGTGCTGGTTCCCGGGCCAAACAGCCGCCCCACGCCCATCTCCTCCAGGCGTTTCATATCCTCCTCGGGGATAATGCCTCCCCCGGTTAACAGCACATCATCCAGGCCTTTTTCTTTCATTAATTTCAAGACTTTAGGGAAGATGGTCATGTGCGCGCCGGAGAGGATGCTCAGGGCGATCACATCCACATCTTCCTGAAGGGCGGTTTCCACGATCATTTCCGGGGTCTGGCGCAGGCCGGTGTAAATTACCTCCATGCCGGCATCGCGCAACGCCGATGCCACCACTTTGGCGCCCCGGTCGTGCCCGTCCAGACCCGGTTTCGCCACCAGTACGCGAATTCTATGCTCCATGTGTCCCTCCTGTAGCTTGCCCGACTTCCTCTATCAAAAGCGCTTCCAATCGTTCTATCATCTGATCCAGCGAAAAATGTTCCTGAACAAATCGCCGGGCGCACCGGCCCATGTTCTCCCTGGTGTCCTCGTCCAGCAACAGTTCCTGAATGGCCTGCGTCATGCGAAAAATATCGTTGGGAGGCACCAGCCGACCCACTTCCGGTGTAGCAAGCAGCTCGCTCACACCCCCCACGTTAAACGCCACTACCGCCTTCCCGGCCAGCATGGCCTCCAGCACTGTGTTGGGCTGGCCCTCTTCTTCTGAAGTCAAGGTCACCAGGTCGCAGATAGAATATAATGGCATCACATTATTTTGAAAACCGAGGAAATAAATACTGTCCAGAATGCCCAGATCAAAAGCGTACTGTTGGAGGGACTGTCGCAGCGGGCCGTCCCCCACAATCAGGAAGAGTGCCTCCGGCCATTCCTTGAGCAGCGCGGCCGCCACCTCCAGAAAAATGTGGTGCTGTTTTTGTTTAACCAGGCGGCCAAAGGTACCGATGATGGGCCGGCGATCGGGAAGGCCGAATTGCTCGAGCACCTCGTTGCGGGGAAATTCCACCGGCTGATCGATGTCGATCCCGTTGGGAATCACGTGGATAAACGAGGGAGAGAGCCAGCCATAGCTCAGGTAGCGTTGCTTGATGGCGGCGGTATTGGTAATGATGCCATGGGTAAAGAATCGGTAGGAGAGGCGATAGCGCCAGTTGTTCTGGACGATCGGCAAACCGTTACGGGCCAGCACGCGGGGCACGCCGGCGTAACGGGCAGCCAGTCCGCCCAAGCGCACATCTTTGTTGAAATTAGCAATCAATACCTGCACGTGATTTTCGCGAAAGAACCGCGCCAGCCGAAGGATGTTGGCCGGCCCAAAATCGCTGCCGATCTCCAGGCCCAGTACAGGGAAGCCGGCCTGCCGGCAGCGTTCCAGAAACCGCGAACCGGCCCGCCCGATGTAATAGATTTGATGCCCCCTCTGGCGCAATAAACAGCCGCAGGTCAGCATCCACTGTTCGCCCCCGCCCCAGCTGGTGGGACCAATGCTGTTCATAAAGGCTACAGCCAGCGGTCCGGCCGGGGTAGGCTCACCGCCACGCCAGCCCCGAGCCGTCTCTCGACCGGCCTCTTCCATTGCTTTCACCATTCCTTTTGCCGATGGCATCGTGTCATTCCTCCCCGGCCCCGGCCAGTTGCAACCGGCAGAGATTGCGGTACTGCGCATTGCGTTCCAGCAGGGCCTCGTGGCTACCCATATCCAGGATTTGCCCGTCGTCCATCAGCACGATGAGGTCCGAGTGAATGATGGAGGCCAGCCGGTGGGCAATGATCAGAACGGTGCGCCGGCGCATCAGATTTTCCATGGCCTGCTGGATCAGCCGTTCCGATTCCGAATCCAGCGAGGAAGTGGCCTCATCGAAGATTAAAATCGGCGGGTTTTTCAGGATGGCCCGGGCAATGGCAAGCCGCTGGCGCTGCCCTCCGGACAGCCGGACCCCCCGTTCCCCGATCACCGTCTGGAAGCCTTCGGGCAATTGCTGGATGAACTCCAGCGCATTGGCCAGTCGGGCCGCTTCCTCAATCTGTTCCAGGGTGAATTCCCGGCTCCCGTAAGCAATGTTCCTGGCCACCGTGTCGTTGAACAGGATCACCTCCTGGGTCACAATGCCCATCAGTCGCCTCAGGTCCTGCAAGCGGATACCCCGGACGTCCTGGCCGTCGATGCACACCGCCCCGCGGGTTACGTCGTAAAAGCGGGGCAGCAGGCTGGCCAGGGTGGTTTTCCCGGCGCCACTGGGACCCACCAGAGCCACCTTCTGTTCCCGCGCGATGCGCAGATCGATGCCTCGTAGCACCCAGTCCAGGCTCTCTCCGTAACGAAACCAGACATTACGGAATTCAATGTCCCGGCGAAAGTCCTTTTTGCTGATGGCCCCGGGGGAGTCGGCAATGGGATTGGGCGTATCCAGCACAGCAAAAATGCGCTGGCCGGAAGCCAGGGCAATCTGAATGTTGTTGTTCAAATTGCCCAGACTCTTGATCGGCTCCATAACGCTGAACAGGATGGCCAGAAAGCGGATAAAATCCTCGGCGGAGAGCAGCCGTCCGGCCAGGACCAACTGGCCGCCAAACCAGAGCACACTGGCCATA
>RFHE01000158.1 GCA_003696445.1 Calditrichota bacterium
CATCCGCCTGACCATTGCGGCCGAACGGGTGCTGGAGGACCTGAAAGTCGGCGATTCCATTGCCGTCAACGGTGTTTGCCTGACCGTGGTAAAGCAGCGCGGCGATGGGTTCGAGGCAGAGGCCGTGGGCGAAACCCTGGAAAAAACCAATCTGGGAGACTTACAGGAAGGTGATCCGGTGAACCTGGAACGCCCGCTGCGGGTGGGCGATCGCCTGGGCGGGCACTTTGTACAGGGCCATGTAAACGGCACGGCCGTTTTTCGAACCTGGACTCGGCGCGGCGAAAATTTCCTGCTGGAGGTTGAACTCCCCGAGGCACTGAGCCGTTATGTCATTCTGGAAGGCTCAATCGCTCTGGATGGCATCAGCCTGACGGTGGCCCGGCTAAACGGCAATCGTGTGGGCATCAACATCATTCCCCACACGGCCAGTGCAACCAATCTGAAATATCGACAACCCGGAGATCGGGTGAATGTTGAAGTGGACCTGATCGCCAAGTATGTGGAGCGGCTGCTGGCCGCACATGCCGGCGTGAAACCGGCTGGCGATCGAGAGGCGAACGCATTAACAGAAGGAGTAGATGAATGAAGACCAATGGAAAGCCGCGAGCCGAAATAGATGCTTCGCTTTTTGTCAGCGTGGAAGAAGCGCTCCGGCGGTTCAGGGCAGGTGAGATTCTGATTGTCATCGACGACGAGGAGCGGGAGAACGAGGGCGATTTTGTCATGGCGGCCGAACACGCTACCCCGGAGGCGATTAATTTTATGAGCAAGTACGGCCGGGGACTGGTATGCGTCGCCATTACCGGGGAACGTGCCCGTGAACTCCAGTTGCAGGCCATGGTGACGACCAATACCGCCCTGCACGGGACGGCTTTCACCGTATCGGTGGATGCGATTGAGGGAACCACCACCGGGATTTCCGCCTTCGACCGTGCGGTTACCGTGCGCAAACTGGTGGACCCCAACACCCGCCCGGAGGAACTGGGCCGTCCAGGGCATATTTTTCCCCTGGTTGCCGATCCCGGTGGGGTCGTGGTCCGTCCGGGCCATACCGAGGCCGCCTTCGATCTGGCTCGCCTGGCCGGATGCCGGCCGGCCGGCGTGCTGTGCGAGATTCTAGACGAAGACGGCTCCATGGCGCGCCTGCCAAGGCTCCAGGAAATCGCCCGCCAGCATGGGCTGAAAATCATCTCCGTCCGAAGCCTGATGGAATACCGATTCCGAACCGAAACCTTCATCGAGCGCCTCTCGGAAGTAAAGCTCCCCACCCGATACGGGGAGTTCCGGCTGGCTCTGTACAAAAACCGACTCAATCCAGAAGACCACCACATGGCCCTGGTAAAGGGGCACTGGGAGGCCGATGAACCGGTCATGATCCGCATTCACTCGGAATGTTTTACCGGGGATACGCTGGGTTCGCTCCGCTGCGATTGCGGGGACCAGCTTCATCTGGCCATGAAACGCATTCAGCGTGCCGGCAAAGGCGTGCTCCTGTACCTGCGTCAGGAAGGGCGAGGCATAGGACTGCCCAACAAAATTCTGGCTTACAAACTTCAGGACGAGGGCAAGGATACCGTGGAAGCCAACCTGGCCCTGGGGTTCAAGGCCGACTTGCGCGAATACTGGCTGGCCGCACAGATGCTTAAAGACCTCGGTGTTCAAAAGGTGCGGCTGATGACCAACAATCCCCGTAAGGTCAACGATCTGAAAAAATACGGCATTCAGGTGGTGGAAAGAATCCCGGTGATTGTGAAGCCCAATCCGGCCAACGAGAAATACCTGCGCACCAAGCAGGAAAAATTGGGCCACATGATCCCCCTGGATCACGATAACAATTGACCTACTTATCGAAGGCCGGGGCGGTTTCGTTTTCCCGGGCCAAAGTGAAACTGTAAGCACAACCTCGTTGCGGAAGCGTAGAAGGGAGCAGAAGGGGATGAGAGAACTGAGTGGATCCTACCAGGCCGGCGATTTGCGTTTTGCCATTGTCGTAAGCCGATTCAACGACGCAATCACCCGCAATTTACTGGAAGGGGCGCTGGACTGTTTGCGGCGCCAGGGGTGTGATGTGGACAAACAGGTGCGCGTGTACTGGGTTCCAGGGGCGCTGGAACTTCCGGTTACCGCCGGAAAGATTGCCGCCGGCGGTGGGGTGGATGCCATCATCTGCCTGGGCGCGGTGATTCGCGGGGCCACCCCGCACTTCGATGTCGTGTGCAGTGGGGCCGTGAGTGGCATCTCCCGGGTCAGCCTGGATCACCGGATCCCGGTCATTTTTGGTGTTTTGACCACCGACACCATCGAGCAGGCCCTGGAACGTGCCGGAACCAAGGCCGGCAATCGAGGCTGGGATGCCGCGCTGGCCGCGCTGGAAATGGCCAACCTGTTCCGCCAGATCGACGGTGAAAACAGAGATTAATCCGTTGATTTACCGCCTGCCTCTGTGCTATTTTGGCCAGGCATATGCAAAGAGGCTCCTGCGATGAGAATGTTTCGCCTGCTGGCAATTGTTGCGCTGTTTACTTCCCTCCCGGCCCAGGTCTTTAACATCGAAATCATTACCTCGGTCAACACAGCGCCCGAAATTCTGTTCTTGAACGATACCCTGGTGGCGGCCACCGATGGCGGGCTGCTGCTTTACCGCACCAGCGATGGCCAGGAAACCCGCCTGACGGTGAAAGATGGGTTTTTCAGCCAGCGCCTCTCCGCCCTGGACCGTTCGCCCCGTGGGCTGCTGATTGTGGGAAGCATTACCGGCGAGGTGTCGTTTCTGGATCTGTCCAATCGGCAAGTGACCAACGACCTGAGTTTGAGTGGTGAACCGGTGGTGGATCTGGCCGTTGCCGGCGATACCCTTTGGGTGTTGACACGCAAATTTGTTTCGGTGTACCGCTACGATGCCGACACCAGAACTTACCGGTTTATCGATTTCTACAACAACTTTGGCCGCAATTTCCAGGATTTCACCAGCCTGGCAGTGGCCAACGGCCGGGTGTGGGTGAGCACGGAGCTGGGGGTTCTGTCTGCACCTTCGGACTACATCCGCTTTAACCTGAAAGATGCCGGCCAATGGCAGCTTCTGGAGTCCAGCGACGGCCTGCCCGAAGGGGACATTTTTAAATTGGCTGCGGACGACGCCCACCTTTATCTGGCCACCAGCCAGGGACTGGTGGTTTACGACTTTCAACAGTTCAGTGCCCACAAACAGGGGCTTCTCTCCAACCGGCTGGTCAATGTGACGGTAGGGCAGGGGCAGGTTTTCGTACACGATGAGCACCGGATTTACAGTTTCGACGGCCAGCAGTTTCAGCTGATTGCCCAGTTTCCCCGGTTCACGTTGCTGGACGTGACCATGAGCGGGGCGGGGGAACTGTGGGCCTCCACCGACCAGAGGGGATTGCTCAACGTGAGCCGCGGCGAACATATCCGCTTCGATGGCCCGCTTACCAATTTTATCGGGCCCCTGTTGCTGGACCACCAGGGCCGCCTGTGGTGTGGTTCCAGTACCCAGGATGTACAGCGGACTACCGGCCTGTTCATGTTCGATGGAGAAAAGTGGACCAATTTCAAGTTCTTCGGCCCGCAATTGTGGAACAACCTTTCCGCCACTACCAGCATCGAGGAAGACGCGGAAGGCAACATCTGGGTCGGGTCCTGGGAGGG
>RFHE01000159.1 GCA_003696445.1 Calditrichota bacterium
CACCGAACCGGGCCGCTACCAGCCCGCCCGGCAGATCAATGCCCGGCTGTGGCTGTTGCCCGCTGCCCCCCGACCCCTGAAAAGCAATCAGCGCGTTCGGATTCACCTCCACACCCGGGAGGTATTCGGGCGCATTATTTTGCCCGAACAAAAAGCCCTTTCACCCGGCCAGGATGCTCTGGTGCAAATCCGGCTGGAGCAACCGGTCCATGCCGCTTTTCGGGATCGCTTCATCATCCGGCAATATTCTCCCCAGATCACCCTGGGCGGCGGGGTGGTTTTGCAGGTCAATCCGCCGCGCTACCGCAAGCGCCACCTGGAGCTGTTTCGCCGCCAGCTGGAACGGCTGGAATCGGGCGAGCCACGGCAGCAGATTCTGGCCGCGTTCGACCCGATCAGTGCCCGGCCGCTGGGCTTCTGGGAAATCAAAATTGCCTGTAATCTGCCCCAGGCCGATTTGCAGAAACAGCTCCAGCAGTTGCAGAGCGCCGGCGAGCTGTTTCGATTTCAATCCGGTCGGGACACGCTCTACCTCTCCCGGGAACAACTGGAAACCATCCTGGCCCGAATCGAACGTACCCTGGCGGGCTACCACCAGCAATTTCCCGGCCGGCCCGGCATGGAGGAAAAGGAATTGCTCGGCCCGCTGGAGGGACAGTTCAATCGGGAAGCCGTTCAACAGGCCATTGCCCTGGGCCTGCACCAGAAGAAGCTGGTGCGCGACGCCGCCTTCCTGCGCCTGGCCAGTTTTCAGCCAACCATGCGAGCCCGGGACGCCGAACTGGTGGCCTTTGTGGAGCAAAAACTGGCCGAAAACCTCATGGTGCCTCCCACCTTGCAGGAACTGGCCCAGGCCAAAGGCGTGGATCTGAAGGCGCTCAAAGAACCCCTCGCCCTTCTCCGGCGCCAGGGACGGCTGATCTACGTCTCCGAAAACCTGCACTACCTTCCCGAGGGGCTGGAGCAAATCCAGAAGCGGCTGCGGGCTTTTTTTCAGCAGAAGGAAACCATCAGCGTGCCGGAGTTCAAAGAGCTGATCGGCTCTACCCGCAAGCATGCCATTCCATTGCTGGAATATTTCGATCGCCAGCACATCACCGTTCGCCAGGGGGATGTTCGGCGGCCAGGCCCACGGCTGAACACCTGAATGGCCACCGGAAAGGACTCGGCACGCCGGCGAAGAGCACAGAGAAAGAACAAACAGGCACGGCACCATGGACATTTTGAACGAGCTCCCGGAAGAAAAATTCAATCAGGTGGACGATTTGCTGGCCTTTGTCAGCATCTACGACGACCAGGCCCGGCTGGAAGCCTACCGGCAGATGTTAAACGCCTGCCGGGATAAGCTCCGCGGTCAGGTCTGCCTGGAGGCCGGCGCCGGTGCCGGGGTTTTCAGCGAGTGGATGGCCCGGATGGGCGCCCGCAAAGTGTACGCAGTAGAGGTGAACCCCCTGCTCTGCCGGCTGGCCCGGGAAAGGCTGGCCCATTACCCTAATGTGGAGGTCATCCAGGCGGACATCCAGAACTTTAAACCGCTCGAGCCGGTGGATGTGCTGGTCCACGAACTGTTCGGCCAACTGCTCTACGACGAAGACGTGCTGGCCCTGGAAAACCTGCCGTTTCAACCGAAAACGATGTTGCCTGCCCGGGCCCGCCTGGCCTGCGGCTGCGTGCCGGCCAGCCGGTTGGTAGACACTACCGTCACCCCTTCTGTGCTCCAGCAACTGGAAGGTGTTCTGGTCAGCGGGCTGTTCGACGAAGAAGGGCTGGCTTTGACCGACACCGTGTTAACCTGGCAACCGGGCGCCGTGCAATGCTCGGTTGAAAAAGACATTTCTCACCTGAGCGGGGAGCTGCTTTACTTTGGCCTGGAGATCTGGTTTAACGGCCGGCCGATCTGCCGGGCCGGGGAGTGCAGCAACTGGTCCTACGTGTGGACGCCCCGGGCCGGCAACCGATTTGCCCTGCGCTTCGAGCCTGCGGGCCGGGGCATGCAGGTCCGCTTTGCCTGGCTGGACTAATCCGGGCAAACGAACACTGCCAGGCAACAGCCCCCTTTCGGCCACGTCGGCTCAGCCGGTTTCGGCGGCCGCCAGCAGCCGATCGGCCAGCTCGGTCAGCTGCTCTGGATGGGGCAGGCAGCCGATCCAGGGCCCGGGAATGGCCTCCTCGCCCAGGCGAACCCCCAGCACGGCTCCGGCCACCGCGCCGTTGGTATCGGTATCCCCACCCTGGTTGACCACCTGCCGAACGCGGTCCCCCCATTCCCCGTCCACCTGGCTGGCCCACAGGGCCACCTGCATGGCCTTCAGGGTAAAGCCCATGCTCGGGCCATCCAGATTGAGGTCCGCCAGGGTCGCGCTTTGCGTTTCCCGAACGGCCTGGCACACCGATTCCGGTGCACCGGTCTGTTGAAGGGCACCGGCCAGGGAAGGCAGATCCACCTGTGTGCCGCGCAGCAGCACGGCCAGGGTGCTGGTAACGACCACGGTGGACCACTGGCAGCGTGGATCGGCGTGGGTCACTCGGGCGCTGGCCAGGCTCTCCCGGATCAGTCGTTCCGGCTCCCGCCACCAGCGAAGGGCCACCGGCGCGCAGCGCATCACCGCCCCGTTTCCGGCGGATTGCCTCCCGCTGATTTCCCAGACCCGCTGTGCAGCCTCTTCGGCCGGTTCCCCACCAGCAATCCGGCCCAGGACCTGCGCGGTCAACGTGCCGATCCCCCGCCCGCTCCGGCGCATCCAGTCCACCAGCGCCTGGCCCAACCTGTCCGCCTGCACACCCTCCGGGCTGAGCAGCGCCTCGCCCAGAATCAGGGCCTGGGCGACATCGTCGTCCCACTCGCGAAAGCGCTCCTGTGGGTCCGGTTCCTGAACCCCCTCCGGATAGCGGGCCAGAATGGCGGCCCGCGACCAGCCCTCCACCTCAACACCCAGCACGTTCCCACAGGCCAGGCCCAGCAGGCAACCCCGGTAAGCCGACTTTAGCCCCGGCGAAAACGGTAGCGGTGGAGCGAAGCGCTCCGGAAAAGCGATCCACTCCAGCAATGGTTTCCATCCCTCTGGTGCGGCCATAAGACGTCCCCCTTCTGTGCGTTTACGGGTTACCGATCAATATAATACAAATGCCGAACTGAAAGGATTTTTCCCTCGGTTCAGGGCAAAAATTCAGTCCCTCCTTCCTGCCTCCCATTCCCGGGGGCCTTGACAGATTTTTGAATTTTGGATAAAATTTGTTCGCCCGAGGAGTGGCAAAATAGTGATCAGGGTTTTTCCTAAAAAGATCGGAAAGGAGGCACATCGAAATGGGACGTCTGTTCGAGGCCCTGTTGGTAGCGGTTGCGTTTCTGCCAGGACTGGTTACTGCCCAGAGCGGCTGGGAGGTGCTGAACAGCGGCACCAGCGTTCAGCTCAATGCGGTCTTTTTGCTGAATGCGGACACCGGCTTTGTTGCCGGCGATGGGGGGACTGTGCTGGTAACCGAGGATGGGGGACAGTCCTGGCAGCCGCTCAACACCGGCACAGGAACCAATCTGCTGGATCTGTATTTTTTCGATCGGCTCCACGGCCTGGTGATTGGGGGGCAGGGACTTGTGTTACGCACTGAGGACGGAGGCCAGACCTGGACGCAGGCAAACACCGGGGTTTTGGACAATCTGCTGGCGGTTTCCTTTGCTCCCGGCGGAAACGGCATCATCGGGGGGTTGTCCCAGACCCTGCTTTACAGTAGCGACAGCGGCCGCACTTGGCAGACCAGCCAGACCGGCTTTTTTGGTGGCGGCTTCTGGGGTGCCCAGATGCTCAGCGACCAGGACGCCGTGGTAGGCGGCGAAAATTCCATTTTCCAGCCCATGCTGGGCCTCAGCAACGACGGTGGTATAACCTGGAATTTTTTGCCCTTTTATTTCAACAACAGCGAAGGCCGCATTCTGGATGTGTTTTTCCTCTCTCCGCAGATTGGTTTTGCCGTCGGTCGCCTGTTCAACTTTACCGGAGCCATCGCCCGAACCAGCGACGGCGGCGCCAACTGGACTACTCTCCAGTTCAGCCAGCCTGTGCAGGCGATCTGTTTTCCCGACTCCCTGCATGGCTTTGCGGTGGGCGACGG
>RFHE01000160.1 GCA_003696445.1 Calditrichota bacterium
CCGAGGCCTCGGCCAGCAGATCGTCGAACTTCCGGCTGCGCGCCCGGCCCCGGGCATAGGGGATTTCGCAGAAACTGCAGAAGAAATCACATCCGTCCTGTATCTTAAGATTGGCCCGGGTATGGTGCCGGTCGATGCCCACGAAGGGCACGGTAAAACTTTCCTTCCGGATCACCG
This sequence comes from Calditrichota bacterium, assembly GCA_003696445.1. Taxonomy (GTDB): domain Bacteria; phylum Calditrichota; class Calditrichia; order RBG-13-44-9; family J042; genus J042. The sequence goes on from RFHE01000160.1 coordinate 178, forward strand.
GCGTAATAACCGCCGGCCGGCTGCCGGGCAGGGTAGCTTCCAGGATGTCGCGCAATTCCAGTTTGCGGGCGTTGCCCACCACCCAGTGGACGTTGGGCATAGCCAGCAGCTTTTCCCGCTGAACTTGAGCCTGGCACCCTACCAGGGCAATTCGGGCCTTTGGGTTGAGGCGACGGACCCGATTGCACAGCTTGCGGGTGTCCGCATCCCCGTGCTCGGTTACCGTACAGGTATTTACCACCACCACATCGGCCGGCTGGCGGATGTCCACCACCGTGTAGCCGGCTTCCCGAAAACTCTGCTCCAGGATGGCCGTCTCCGCCTGGTTCAGCCGGCAGCCGAACGTGTAAAAGGATACCGTCGGCCGCCCGCTTTGCCCGCTGCGGGACAGCTCGATTTCGGTCGTTTCCAGCACCACTTTTCCTCTACGATCCCGATTGAAGTTCCTTCACCCTCGCAAGGTACCGTGTGTAAGGGCTACAGCCTGCTAAATTTAACGGGGGAGAGCGCGCAATCCAACCCAGTGGGCGTTTTCCGCCAGCACCAGGCAAATCTTTTTGACTGCCGTCTTGCGTTCCAGAGGTGAGGAACCTATTTTGGGCAGGTTTTGCCCGAACGAATCGGCAAAAGAAAGGAAAAAGCATGTCTATTTTGGTGGTTGGCTCCATTGCTTTGGACACGGTGGAAACCCCATCGGGAAAAGTGGTGGATTCGCCGGGGGGATCTGCACTTTACTTCAGTGCGGCCGCCAGCTTTTTTGCCCCGGTGAATATGGTGGGTGTGGTTGGCGAGGACTTTGACTTCGGGGTGGTCAATTTTCTACAGGACCGGCAGGTGGATCTGCAGGGCCTATCTGTACAGGCGGGAAAAACCTTCCGCTGGGGCGGCCGCTACAGCAAGAACCTAAATTTTCGCAAAACGCTGTTTACCTACCTGAATGTGTTCGAAAACTTCGACCCGGCCATTCCCGAACCCTATCGCCGGAGCGAATATGTGTTTCTGGCCAATATCGATCCGGAACTCCAGCTGAAGGTTCTGGATCAGGTAGAAACGCCCAGGCTCACCGTGCTGGACACCATGAACTTTTGGATCAGCGGCCGGCGCACCGCCCTGGAAGAGGTTATCCGCAGGGTTCAGGTGGTCATTCTCAACGATGAAGAAATCCGCGAATTTACCGGAGAGAACAACCTTTACCGGGCGGCCCGCCAGCTTCTGGCGCTGGGTCCGGAAGCAGTGGTGATTAAAAAGGGGGAGCATGGGGCCGTGCTGATCCGTCGGGAGGGCTATTTTTTTTGCCCGGCCTACCCGCTGGATCAGGTCGTGGATCCCACCGGCGCCGGCGATAGCTTTGCCGGAGGGTTTCTGGGCCATCTGGCTCAGTGCCGGAATCTGGAGGAGCGTAGCATGCGCCAGGCCGTCATTTACGGGTGTTGTGTGGCCTCCTTTAACGTGGAAGATTTCAGTTTCCGGCGTTTAAAGGAAATTGATCGAGCGGACATCGACCGGCGCGTTCAAGAATTTCAAAAGATGATCACCCTTTGAACTACCGTCGCCCCCCTGGAACGAGCAGCGCCCTGAAGCGTTTGTTCCTCTGGACATGGCCTCGGCGAATGTGAACGGCCGTTGACTTGCCCGCGCACTTCCCGTAAATTTAACCACTTTCTGGGGCCGTAGCTCAGTTGGGAGAGCGCTAGAATCGCACTCTAGAGGTCAGGGGTTCGACTCCCCTCGGCTCCACCAGGATGGGAAGGCTAAAAAAACCAGTAAGTGGAACCCATACCGATGCTTTGAACTCGCCAGGTCCCACGCAATAGAACGCCGCCGAACCCCGCCAGGTCCGGAAGGAAGCAACGGTAGGCGGTGCGTCTATGTGCCGTGGGGTCACCTGGCGAATTTTTTTGGCCATTACGGGAATACCAGATTATGAGCTACATCGTTCTGGCACGCAAGTGGCGCCCGCAGACCTTCGAGGAAGTCATCGGCCAGGGGCATGTAACCCGCACGCTGATGAACGCCCTGCTGAAGGATCGCATTGCCCATGCCTACATTTTTGCCGGCCCCAGGGGAGTAGGCAAAACCACCACTGCCCGCCTGCTGGCCAAGGCGGTCAATTGTACCCAGCGCCAGGGGGCTAGTCCCTGCAACCAGTGCGACATTTGCCGCAGCATTACCGAAGGCCGCAGCATGGATGTGGTGGAAATTGATGGCGCCAGCAACCGGGGCATTGACGAGATCCGCAATCTGCGGGAAAACATTCGCTTTGCCCCTGCCGAGGGCCGCTACAAGATTTACATCATCGACGAAGTGCACATGCTGAGCAAGGATGCCTTCAATGCCCTGCTCAAAACCCTGGAAGAACCGCCGGCCCATGCCATTTTTGTGTTTGCCACCACCGAAGTCCACAAGGTGCCGCCCACCATTCTGTCCCGCTGCCAGCGGTTCGACTTCAAACGGATCCCGACCCGTGAAATTGCCGCCCAACTGGCTCAAATCTGCCAGCAGGAAAACATCCAAATCGAACCGGAAAGCTTAATGCTTATTGCCCGCAAGGCCGAAGGCAGCATGCGGGATGCCCAGAGCATTCTGGATCAAATGATCTCCTACACGGACGGCGTCATAACCGTTCAGAGCGTCCAGGAATCCCTTGGCTTAATACAGGAAGAACTGTACTTCGAATTTACCGAGCTGATGCGCCAGCAGGACGATCGGGCCATCTTGAATTACGCCCGCACCATCTTTCACAGCGGCCACGATCTGATGGATTATTTGTACGGGCTGGAGAATCACTTTCGCAATCTGCTGCTGGCCAGGGCCGGCCAGGGTGGGGAGCTGATCGATACCAGCGACCATTTTCGGGGAAAGTACCTGGAACTGGCCGAACAGTTTCAGGAGGCCGATCTGATTCATTACATCGACCTGCTGGTTCAGCACGAGAACCTGTTGAAATTTAGTCCCAACCCCGAGCTGGTACTGGAGTTACTGCTTTTGAAATTGGCCCACAAACCCAGGGTGGATGAATTGAGCGAGCTGCTGGAGCTGTTAAAGCGTGGGGACTTCAGTGGTGGGCAGGCGGTGCCCACCAGGAGGAGCGGCGTCCCCTCGGCCTCGGGAGGGCAGACCTCCGTTTCCTCGCCCTCCGGCAGCCCATCGAGTGCGCGGGTGAAGGAACCGCCCAATCCCTTTGCCGGCCTGTTGGGCAAGCGCCCGGCTGCACGGCCGGAACCCGACGTGCGCCCAGCATCCCAGGCACAGGCTGAGGCCTCGGCCATTTCTTTTCAGGAACTGCAGCGGCGTTGGCCCGATTTTCTGGACCAGCTTATGACCACCCGCCCTACCCTGGCCACCTTTCTGCAGGAAGGGGTGCTGCACAGCCTGAAGGGAACCGTGCTGGAAATCGGCTTCGATGTGCGCAATCGGTTCCACCGGGAACATGTGCAGCAGAATAAGGGTTCCATTGAAACTGCCCTCAGGGCACATCTGGGGGCTTCGGTTCACATTCGCTGTGTAGAATTGGACTTTCAGCAACTGGGAATCGAAAAACCGGTGCATTCGCCGGAGGAAATCCTTGAGGACCTGCGGAAAAAGCAGCCGTTGCTCAATCGAATCATCGAAAAGTTCGACTGCGAGCTCTGGGAGAGCCCGAGCTCGAAAAACCCCTGACAAACAAACTTAATTGGAGGAACGATGAAGCCCAATATGAACCAGCTTTTAAAGCAGGCCCAGAAAATGCAGGAAAATCTGGCCCGCGTGCAGGCCGAGTTGGCCAACATTACCGTGGAGGGCAGCGCCGGCGGCGGCATGGTGAAAGTGACCGCCAACTGCCAAAATCAGATTCTGGAGGTATCCATCGAGCCGGAAGTAATTAACGAGGAAGAAAAAGAGATGCTGGAAGATCTGATTGTGGC
>RFHE01000161.1 GCA_003696445.1 Calditrichota bacterium
CCACCCGGGTATCCAGAATAATGATGGCCCCGAAATCCTGGCGGTTGCGAATCAGTCGGCCGAAGCCCTGCCGGAATTTGATGACCGCCTCGGGAATGGTGAAATCCATGAACGGATTGCCACCCTGCTGGCGGATCAGCTCTGTTTTGGCCTGAATGACCGGATCGGAAGGCACGTCGAACGGCAGTCGGGTAATGAGCAACACCTCCAGCGCTTTGCCGGGTACATCCACCCCCTCCCAGAAACTGTCGGTACCAAAAAGGAAGGATTGTTCGACCTCTTTAAATTGATTGATCAAGGCATGGCGGCTGCCATGAATGCCCTGTCCCAGCAAGGGGATCCGTTCGGCCTCGAAGACGTCCCGCACCGCCTGGTACACGTTGTTGAGCATGGAATAGGAAGTAAACAGCACCAGTGTCCCCCGGGGCAACTCCTGAACCAGCCGACTGATGAAGCGCTTGACGGCGGGCAAAAATTCCGGATGGGAGGGCTCCGGTACAAAATTGGGCACCCCCAGCCAGACCTGTTCCTGGTAGTTAAAGGGAGAATCCAACAACAGTTCGTTTACCCGTTCCGGCGGCATCAGGTTCAGCCCCACCCGCTCCCGGAAATATTTAAATGAGCGGTCCACAGCCAGCGTGGCCGATGTAAAAACGGCGGTGCGCAGTCCGGCGTAAAGTTTCTGGCTGAGAATGGTGGACACGTTGAGCGGTGCGGCGTACAGTCGGCAATCGTCGCTGTCCGCACGCGAAGGCAGCTCGAACCAGTACACAAAATTGTCCCACTCGGCGGCCATTAAAAACTGCAGGTTGTTGATCAGCGTATCCAGTTGAACAAACTGCGCAGCCAGGTCCTGAGCAATCTGCTTCTGGTATTCAAAGGTCTCCTCGGGCAGGTTTTTTAAATACTCGATCACATCGTTCAGTTCGCTTTGCACCTGTTTCAGGTGCTGAGCGAATTCCTCGTACAGGGCTTCCACCGCTTTAAACAGGCCGCTTTCCCGGGTGTAGCGATGCCGGGCCCCGTAACCGGTATTGTTTTCCGGAACGGCCTCTCGCAGGGTTTCGGCAAGCTTTCGGAAAAACAGATGCGTTTTGGCCCGGCCCTGATCGGCCCCATCGATCAGGCGTTCTACCATCCGGAGCAGGGCTTTCTGATGAGATGGGTTCATGCTGGCCAGCTGCAGCCGTTTTTTGAGCTGAAGTAATATACCGGTTTCCATCCGGTCCTTACTGTACAGCTTGGTAAAGAACTCGCGGAAATCCCACAGGGTGACCTGAATGCCCAGATAATCGGTGGCGGTTTTTTCGATGTTGTGGGCCTCGTCGATAATCAGATTCACGTAGTTATCCAGCACGGCCTGTTCGGCGGCTAGGTCAGAAAAGAGCAGCGAATGATTGACCAGCACCAGGTGAGCTTCCTTGGCCTGATTGCGCGCCCGCATCAGGAAGCATCGGTCGTAAAATTTGCAGCTTCGCCCGGGGCAGTAGTTGTTTTCGGCAATGAATTTGCTCCACAGGCCTGCGTTACGCTCCACCTGAAAGCCATTGTTTTCGGCGATGTCGCCGGTCTGGGTCTGCTGGGCCCAGAAATAGAGGGGCAGCACCCGGCTTCGCTCGTGGGGGGCAAGACGAAAATTCAGATCCCGCAGCACAGTGGTCCATTTGTCCAGACACAGATAATTGCCTTTGCCTTTCAGCAATACAGCCTTAAACGGGCGATTCAGCACGGCGCTGAGAATGGGCAAGTCTTTAAAAAACAATTGTTCCTGAAGGTTTTTGGTGTTGGTGCTGATGATCACTTTGCCCAGAAGGCCCTCGTTGGTCAGCGCCCACTGGATGGCCGGCAGCAGATAGGCCAGGGATTTGCCTGTGCCGGTACCCGCCTCCACAACCAGGAACTGCCCCTGGTTGAAGGCTTCGGCCACCGCCCGGGCCATGGCCACCTGCTGGGGGCGGTGCTCAAAACTGCGAAACCGCCGGGCCAGTTCGCCATCAGCCTCAAAAAAGTGAGCCACCGCCTCCTCATCGATGGGCTCGCCCTCCAGCTTCCCAGTACCGGGCCGAACCTCCTCCCCTACAATGTTGTAAAAATTGGCCTGAATGGTGAATTTCTCCCGCCCGGGCAGATCGGGGATGCGGTAACGCCCACTGCTGTGTAAGAAGGCCAGTCGTTCAAAGAGAAGCTTCACCGGCTCTTCGGTCGGCTCGAGAATCCGCAGAATTTCCTGAACGTCCTTTGGCGGAATGGTGACCGCCACCTCGAGCAACTTGAGGAAAATTTGCCCGGCTACCCGTGCATCGGGCAAGGCCCGATGGGCCTGAGGCTGCTCGACCTGGTAAAAGCGGGCCAGGGCACTTAAACTAAAGGAGGCCAGAAAGGGCAAAAACATGCGGGCCAGCAGACGGGTATCCAGGCGGAGGTTGGCAAAGTAAACATAGGTTTTCTCCCGAGGGTCCCAGCCGGCAAAATTGCCTTCCACCCGCCGGGCATGATATTCCAGAAATTTCAAATCGAAGTCAGCATTGTGGGCTACCAGGGGCAAATCCCCCACAAAGCTGCGGATTTCCGGCAGGCGGGCCTCCCAGGGCAACGCTTCCCGCACGTCCGCATCGCTGAGCCCGGTAATCTGGGTAATTTGCCGGGGGATGGGCTTGCTCGGCTTAATCAAGAAGTTTAGACTGCCGGCTTCCCGGCCGTTTTCGAATAGCACGCCGCCAAACTCGATGATCTCCTCGGCCTCCGGATCAAGGCCGGTGGTTTCCAGATCCAGGGCAACAAATCTGTCCAGGCCAAGCTCGGCCAGGATTTCCGGCGACAGGACCTCGTCCATGATCAGATTCTCACAGTTGGTGAACTAACGTCTATCTCATTTTACAATCAAAACGCCGGAAAGACCACTGTTTTTTGCCTTGAACAATGTGAAAAGGGGCAAATCCGCCGTCCACCGGGACATCACTCCAGCCTCCTTCTTCCCTCCAAATCCCCCAGTGGGGGACACTCGTACGGATTTGCCCCTTTATTTTCCCTCGACGTCGTGCCGGGATCTGCGTGAAATGCTGAACTGCGGTTCCACTTTAATCTGCACCGATTTCAGATTCCGGCACCGGCTCAGCAAAAAACTGCGTAACTGTTCGACCAATGGCGTAACCTGCTCCGGGGTTTGATCCGGGTGGAGCACCAGATCCACCCGGGCCAGAAAGCCTTCGCCGTCTTTAAACAGGCGCAGGTCGTGAAAGCCCTGGATTTCCTGATGGTCCTGGCGAAAGCGCTGGATCAGTTTTTCTAATCGCCGGTATTCGGGCGTCCGCGGCATGACCGGATCCACATGAATGGTGGCGTACAACCCCATCTCCCGGTGCAATCGTTCGGCCACCTCTTCCGAAATCTGATGAGCCCGATTCAGGGTCAGCTTTTCGTCCACCTCGATGTGCATGGACACGATCTGTGTGCTGCCGTAGCTGTGGATGATGACGTCGTGGACGCCCAGCACTTCGGGCACCTCCAGCACCAGCCGCTCCACCCGATCCAACAGCTGGGGATCGGGGGGGCTGCCCATCAGGTGGTGTACACTTTCTCCAGCAATGCGGAAAGCGGTGTAGAAAACCAGGAGGGAAATAGCCAGACCGGCCCAGCCGTCCACCACCGGCATCTTCCAGCGCACCAGCAGCAGCGCCCCCAGGACCACAATGGATGAGAGTGCATCGGAGCGGTGATGCCAGGCATCCGCATGCAATACGTTCAACCCGCTTTTTCGGGAAAGGTAAAACGTGAACTGGGCCAGGGCTTCCTTGGCCAGCACGGTGAACAGAACCGCCCAGAGAATCCAATCCTCCACGACCAGCGGAACGGGATTCCAGATGCGCAGCAGGCTGCTTTTACCGATTTCAAACCCGGCAACCCCGAGCAGGGTAGCCATAATGACGGTGGCAATGGGTTCAGCCCGTTCGTGACCGAAAGGATGTTGCTCATCCCCCGGCTTGTGAGCAATGCGAACGGAGATGAGCATAATGACGGAGGTGGCGATATCGGAAAAGGTGTGAAACGCATCGGCCAGCAGGGCCAGACTGCCGGACACAATCCCCAGAATGAGCTTCACCACAAACAGAGATAGATTGACAGCAATGCTGACCCATCCGGCCAACCGTCCGGCTTCCCATTTCTTGGCGCTTTTAGGAACGTGGATTTCCATAATCAGTTCAGTGCTGTTGCCCGGCCAGCGACCTGGCCTGGCTTACCGGCCGGCGGCTTTTCGGCGGGCCGGTACCACCGTTAAATACACTTTGTTCTTGCCGCGCAAAACCACAACCGCCACACTATCCCCCGGATTGCAGGCCGACAGGGCGTAGGTAAAATCGTAAATGTTTTTGATCTGTTTGCCCCCAAATGCCACGATGATGTCGTCCGCCCGCAGGCCGGCCTTTTCCGCCGGGCTGCCCTCCCGAACGCCAGAAATGCGCAAGCCATGGGGATTGTCGCTGTAATCCGGGATGGTACCCAGATACACGCGAAAGGCCGCCGCCCGCCCGGGCGAGGCGGATTTCACCTTCACGAAGTCCGGGCGTTCCGGCCGGCTGGCTACCGTGCTGACCACTTCCTCCACCAGGGCCAGAATGCGCGCCATGCCCGCATAATTGATTTTGTCCCAGGTATCCGAGGGACGGTGGTAATCCTCGTGCAGGCCGGTAAAGAAAAACAGAACGGGAATGTGTTTCGCGTAGAAGCTGGCATGGTCGCTGGGGCCGTAGCCGTCCTTGCTCTTGGCCAGCTGAAATCCATGCCGCTCGGCCAGGCTGTCCAACAACGGCTCCCAGAGGCTTGAGGTTCCCACGCCCTGAACATTCAGCTTGTCATCCTTCAAACGGCCCACCATGTCCAGGTTGATCATGGTCACGATGCTGTCCAGAGGCACCGGCGGATGTTTGACCCACTGGCTGGAGCCGAGAAGGCCCAGTTCCTCGCCGGTAAAGGCCACCAGCAGGATGCTACGCCGCTGGGGGTTGCGGGCAAAATAGCGTGCCAGCTCAATCAGCGAGGCCGTGCCCGATGCGTTATCGTCCGCACCGTGATGAATGGCCGGCTCTTTCCCTTCGTACCGGGAATTGCTCCCGCCGCCCCACCCCAGGTGGTCGTAATGGGCCCCGATTAAAACGTACTGGTTTTTCAATCTCGAGTCGGTTCCGGGAATTACAGCCGTCACATTTTCCGTAGGGCTGTAAATGCGTTTTAAATCGGTTCGGATGCGCATGCGCACTGCACCGAGTGCCAGATGCACCGGCTTTCTGGTCTGGTTGATCTGATCCACCAGGTGCTGCAGGTCTTTTCCATCCGGGAGCAGACCGGCCACGGCCTGCCGTGTGGCTTGAATGGCGACAATGCCTGCATCGCTGCCGGTATTGTCCGGTTTCAGGCGGGAGAGGCCGGCCTCTTCACTGTCCGGACTGACAAAAACGATGGCAAGGGCACCTGCTTCCCGGGCAGCGGCCGCTTTGTAGCGCAGGCTGGTTTTAGCCGAAAAACTGCTGTGGGGGTCGGCCCAATCCGGAGTCCCTCGGAAAACCAGCACTATTTTTCCCTTAACCGAGCGACCGCGGTAATCATCGTACTCGCCTGCTCCACCGGTCAAACCGTAGCCGGCAAACACCACCGGGCCTTCCACGGTGCTGTCCGGCGAGAAAGCCAGCGGAACAAAATCCTTTTCCGCCTGCCAGTGCACCGGCGCTGGGGCACCGGGCAGCCAGACGGTGACTTCGTTCTGGTTCTCCAGGACGACATCGGTCACAATTTGAAAGGGTTGCAGAAAGCTTTCGCCCACCGGCAGGGCACCGGCTTTTCGCAGTTCCTTTTCGATGTACAGGGCGGCGGCATGGGCTCCAGGGGTGCCGCTGGCACGGCCTTCCAGTTCGTCGGAGGCCAGATAGCGCACATGGCTTTGCAGGCGAGCGGGTAATTCCCCTCCACCGGTCTTCTGGCAACCGATCAGTAAAACAAAGGCCAGTAGCAGACGAGTCGCTCGGATCCATTGCCATCCAGGCCTTACCCGGTTCATGGCCTCCTGTCTCCCGGTTTTCTTAGCGTTCCTCTGCTCCATTCGACTTCCTTTCCAGGCAGGTTTAGTTCCGTTGGCTCCTCCAAACGCGTACGTACTGGTGGCGGTGGTTCAGCCTTCCAGCTCGTAGAGGGTATCGTCCACCCGAGGCGGCCGTTTTCTGGAGTGGTATCGGGGCTTGTTTTCCAGTAAAAAAGGCTCTTCTTCCTCCAACAAATCGCCCATCTCTTCTTCGATGGCTTCGGGGTCTTCGCCCTGCTCCATCCGCCGCAGGGCCTCCTCCATCGCCGGACCCATTTTCAGACCGGTGGCTTCGCTCAGTTGGCGCATCAACTGGGCGGCCTGCCGGGGATCGTTCTCATCGATGTTTTCCACCTCCCGACCCAGTTTTTCCAGAGCTTTCTCCAGGCGGCTCTCATCAATGGGGGGCATGCCTTCTTCCCCATCCCCTTCTGCATGGCGACCGGAGGAGATGGCAAACATGGACATGCGGCGTTCCAGGCGACTGGTTTTACAACTGGGGCAATTGGGAATGGTGGTGGTGTTCACTTTTCGGGAAAAAAACTTGTAGATGGTATGGCAGCGGGCGCAGTAGAATTCGTAGATTGGCATGGTCACCTCCTCGTTAAATTTCCCGAAACCAAATTTAATACAATCCGTGCTAAGACCGTACGATCTTTTGTAGTTTCAGGGGTGAGGGCCGTTGAAATCGGCTTGAGTCCGGCACAGCCCGGGAAGAAGCGGCATCCCGGTTCCGGCCACCGGCCGGGCTGCTTTTTTCTGTTTAGCTCTTTCAAAAAGTGTTATTTTTCTCTAAGATTGTTGCGTTTCACCAAAAGCGTAAGGAGCGACTCATGTTGCGGCGATTCTTCTTTCTTGTGCTATTGTTTTTGCCTGTTCTGGGCTTTTCGCAGGAGGATACCCTGGCCCGGGTCTTGCGTTTCCCTGCGATTCACGACAATCAAATTGTGTTTACTTACGCGGGAGATCTTTACACGGTATCCGCCGCCGGCGGTGTGGCGCGCAAGCTCACCAGCGACATCGGCTACGAGATGTTTCCCCGTTTCTCTCCAGATGGAAAATGGATTGCCTTTACCGGACAGTACGACGGGAACACCGAAGTTTACCTGATGCCGGCCGAGGGTGGGGTGCCCCAGCGCCTGACCTACACAGCCACCCTCTCCCGGGATTTTGTGTGGGACCGTATGGGACCCAATAACATTGTGATGGGGTGGACGCCCGACGGGCAAAAAATCATCTTCCGTTCCCGGCAGAAAGACTGGAACAGCTTTAACGGCCAGCTCTATCTGGTCAGCAAAGAGGGTGGCTTCCCCGAGCAACTCCCGCTGGTGCGCGGGGGCTTCTGTTCCTACTCTCCGGATGGAAAAAAGCTGGCTTATAACCGGGTGTTTCGAGAATTTCGCACCTGGAAGCGCTACCGCGGCGGGCAAGCTGACGACGTGTGGATTTTCGATTTCGAAACCAAGAAGCTGGAGAACGTGACCAACAATCCCGCCCAGGACATCATTCCCATGTGGCACGGGAACCGCATCTACTTTCTTTCCGATCGCGACGAAAATCGCCGAATGAATTTGTTCGTTTACGATCTGGATAGCAAACAAACCCGCCAGCTCACCCATTTTGCGGACTTCGACATCAAGTTTCCCTCAATCGGCCCCAGAGCCATTGTGTTTGAGAACGGCGGCTACATCTACCGCTTTGATCTGGCCAGCGAGCAGGCGGTGCGCGTCCCCATCGTGATTCGGGACGACATGAACGGTGGTCGCGGCGGCCTGATTGACGTGCGCGATTTCATTACCAACTACGAAATAGCGCCGGATGGCAAACGCGCCCTGTTTGGAGCCCGGGGCGATGTGTTTACCGTACCGGCCAAACATGGCAACACGCGCAATCTGACCCACAGCCCCGGCATCCACGAACGGAACAGCAAATGGTCCCCGGACGGCCGCTGGATTGCCTTTATTTCCGATGCCAGCGGCGAAAATGAAATCTGGATTATCCGCCAGGACGGCAAAGGCAAACCACGCCAGTTAACCCACGGGGCGGATACCTACAAATTTGAATTGAGCTGGTCCCCGGATAGCAAGAAAATCCTCTGGAGCGACAAGAAACTGCGCCTCCAGTACGTTGATGTGGCCACGGGCAAGGTCCACACGGTGGCGCAGGCAACCGCCTGGGAAATCCGCGACTACAGCTGGTCCCCGGACAGCCGCTGGATCGCCTACGTGCGGCCGGAAGAGAAAACCATGAATAAAATCTACCTCTATAGCCTGGATAGCGGGAAAACCATCGAAGTCACCGACGGCTGGTACAGCTCCTCTCAGCCCCACTTCAGCCGGGATGGGAAATATCTGTATTTCGTCTCCAATCGAGATTTTAATCCCATCTACAGCTGGACGGAATGGAATCACGCCTATGTGGACATGTCCCGCATCTACCTGGTCACCCTGGCCAGCGATGTACCGTCTCCCTTTGCTCCCAAGAGCGATGAGGTCAGCATTTCGCCGAAAAAAGAATCAGGGAAAAAGGGCAAAAAATCGGTCAAGAAAAACCAGACGGCAAAGGAAGCAGGCGCGGTGGTGGTCCGGGTGGATGAAGCGGGCCTGAAAGATCGCATTACGGCGCTGCCGATTAAAGCTTCCCGTTACTTCTCGCTCGCCTCGGTCGGGAATACCCTCTACTACATGCGCCGCGGCACTATGGAGAAGAAAGCCAGGCTGTTGATGTACAATTTTGACGACGAAAAAGAGACCGATCTGGGCCAGATCGATGGCTACGAAATTTCCGCTGACGGCAAAAAGATGCTGGTGAAGCAGGGGAAAAAATACGCCATTATCGATCTGCCCAAATCGCCCATCAAAATTGAGCAAACGCTGAACCTTTCCGATTTAAAGGTGTGGCTGGATCGTCACGCGGAGTGGGAGGATATTTTTGTGGACAGCTGGCGTCAGATGCGGGACTTCTTCTACGCCCCCAACATGCATGGGCTGGACTGGAACGCCGTTCGGCAAAAATATTCGCCGCTGGTTAAAAAGGTGAACCATCGGGCGGACCTCACCTACATTCTGGGCGAAATGATCGGCGAGTTGAATGTTGGCCACACCTACGTTGGTGGTGGGGATATGCCCAAGCCCAAGCGGATTCAGACCGGCTTTTTGGGGGCCGACCTGGAACGGGATGCCGCCACCGGCTACTTCCGCATTAAAAAAATACTCCGCGGACAGAACTGGGATCACACCCTGCGCTCTCCGCTTACCGAAATCGGCGTCCGAGCCCACGATGGGGACTACATCATCTCCGTGGATGGTACCCCGACCAATCAGCTGAAGGACATTGAGCAGGCCCTGGTGGACAAAGCCGGCAAGCAGGTCACCCTGGAATTGAATTCGAAGCCAGAACCCGCCGGCAGCTGGAAAACGGTGGTGGTTCCCATCCCCAACGAACAGGAATTGCGCTACTTCAACTGGGTGCAAACCAACATCGAGAAAGTAAACAAAGCAACCAATGGGCAGGTTGGCTACATTCACATCCCGGACATGGGCCGACATGGCCTGAATGAGTTTGCCAAGTACTTCTACCCCCAGTTGCGCAAAAAAGCACTGATCATCGACGTGCGGGGTAATGGGGGTGGCAATGTGTCGCCCATGATCATCGATCGCCTGCGCCGGGAAGCGGTCATGGTGGAAATGGCCCGGAACGCCGCACCCAGTCCCAATCCCAACGAGGCGGTCCTGGGCCCCATGGTTTGCCTGATCGACGAGTTCTCCGCCTCGGACGGCGACATTTTCCCCTACCGATTCAAAAAGATGAAGCTGGGCAAACTGATCGGTAAGCGCACCTGGGGCGGTGTGGTCGGCATTCGGGGCACCCTACCCCTGCTGGACGGCGGCTACCTGTACAAACCTGAGTTTGCCCCGTACGACCTGACCGGCAAAAAATGGGTCATTGAAGGGAAAGGGGTTGAGCCGGACATCTATGTGGACAACGATCCCTACAAGGAATTTCTGGGCATCGACCAGCAATTGAACAAGGCCATCGAGGTTATTCTACAGGAATTGAAAGAAAAGAACCCTGAAATTCCGCCCATCCCACCTTATCCGAAAAAGTAGGAAGGCAGAAAGCGGAGAATGGTCCCGCCCCACCGGCGCCCTGGCTCCGGTGGGGCTTTTTTTCTAGAGGGATGAACCTTCCGCCTCCCCTGAAAAATGGAGGAACACGTCGGCCAATCCGAGTTGTAAAATGAATTAGCAGTTGATTTGAA
>RFHE01000162.1 GCA_003696445.1 Calditrichota bacterium
AGGAAATCCTCCCGGCTGAAAGCCATGGAGTCCGGCTTATTGATGAAAGCAGTTCCCCAGAATTCCAAATTCAGATCAAACAATTCCGTCGGATAGGTCAGCGCAGCGCCAAACTGAAATTCAGAGGCGTTATTCCCGGCCTTAAATGTTTGGTTGCCGAGCGTGATGAGGGTAGCGCCCGCATCGTTGTGGTAATACCAGCCGAGATTTAAATGAAAACTCAAGTCCCGACTGTGAATAAAAGGATCATTAAAGTAGGAGAACAATCCGGTAAAACCGAACTCGAACTTACCGGCAGTGTAGGGTTCAAAAGGATAATTGTGTACATCGCCGGTCGGGATGCGCATGGAGAAAATTCCACCCAGATTCACCTTGTTTTGGGCCGCTTGAAATCCACCGGCCTTTAAATCGATGAAAATATCATCGGGCGTGTTAGCCTCTTTGACCCGGTTCAAGTCCTGGTAAACCCGAACCATCACCGTGGCATCAAAATGATCGACAATGCCATAGGTGAGCAATGTATTGCCCTGCACATCCCAGTAGTTGACTGCGCTGAAATTGGCTGGTTTTTGCTGGCCCAGAAAATCGCCCACCTTGGTATAAAAATTCATGTTGGAACGAAACTCCAGGCGGCCGGGATCCAGAGTGGAGGCCTTTTGCACATGAATTAAACTCTTGCTCCCAAACACAGCGCCGAAGGCGAATGCAGGGACGAGCAGGATAAAAAGTAAGAAGGCATAGCGATTGGACATATGCGACCTCCCGCGTATGTTAAATTGACGGCTCACGGAAAATATTAAATCGACGAATTTTTGTCAAGCAAATATAATAAAATTCAATAATTATCGAACCTTGGAAAAAGGATGATACTGACGTGCGATCTGTTTTGCCAAAGAACTTTGTAACATCACCAGCATATCTAATCAACAAGAAGCAAAAATGCAAATATTTTTGATAATAATTTTTATCGAACGCGCGTAGCCAAGACGATTACGTTGGCGATGATAGCCAAATCTCGCATAATACCGACAACCCGCGCAAAAATATCCGAAATGCTGCCAGAGACCACAATCACATCGCCAGGTTGCAGGGGAACCAGAAGGTCGCGATTGCCCGTTTTTATGAATTCTTCAATGTTTACCGTGATGACTTCCTGATTTTTACGGATGATTCGCACATCGTTAAGGCGGGCGGTTTTCAAGGGACCTCCAGCCGAAGAAAGCAAATCGATAATACCGAAGTTACTGGGCACATTATAAATGCCGGGCCGCTGAACGTGCCCCCATAGGTTTACCGAAATCAGCAGTACATCCTCTCCACCCAGGATGTACTGGGCCGGCCGATCTCCCAGCTGAAAAGGAAAATTTTGTCCACCTTCCTGGGCCAAAACCGACGATGCACACAACAACAATACCCACACAAAAATCCATTTTACGAAAGCCTGTAATTTCATAGCCTGTTCCCGAAGTTTATGGCTGAACAACAAATGTTTTCCAATTGGATTCAGCCCCCTGATTGGGCTCTGAACCCAACACATCGATCCGCCACCGGTAAAAGCCGGGTGGCAGGTTGAAGAGCTGGAGGCGATGCATCCCCCATTCTTGATGGGCCAGCAGATTAAACTGCAGGTCACCCACATAGAGGTGAAAGGGGACAAAATTTTCTCCTTCCTTGCGCTCCAAACGAAAAACAAATTCCAGCGGCACATAATTCTCCGAAAAATCCCAGACAAACAGCGTATCCTGCATGACACCACTGGGCGACTGCAAACTTGGCTTATCGACCAGCATGTAGGAGGTCTTTTCGGAAGGCTCGCTGGAGAGCCCTGCTTCGTCCCGGGCTTCCACATAATAATAATAGCGCACATTGAGCGACACGGTGCTGTCAATAAAGCTGGTTGGCAAGACTTCATTCTCAAACTGGCGTTGCACGCTGCCCACTTTAATGAACGTTCCCGAGGAATCGTTGGCCTGGCGAAAAATATCGTAGGCCACCAGATCCATATCGTTCACCGGAAACCATTCCAGATAAATGGCATCCGATTCGGGAACAGCATCAATCCCTTTCTCCTCCACGGCATCCTCAGGTCCTTTGGGGATCAGCTGGACCCGAGGTGGCGGCTCTTCCTGACTGCCGCTCCCACTCTGGCAACCGGACAGGGCTGCCAGCGCCACAGCTAACCACACCAAAAACCCTTTCACCATGCTTCCCAGCCCTCTTACAACCGAATGGAAGTACTGATTCGATGACTGCCGCCAAGTTCGTGATTCTTATAGGCATAATCAATCTGAAAGAGAGAAACCTTCATCCCTACCCCAGCGGTAAAATCGCCGGCATCGATGCCGAAACGTATGGCCAGGCGATTGAAGTAAACATACTCCATGCTGTAATGATGGCTCTTCCCATAGCGGTCCTGGTAAGTGTAGGAGAAGAGCAGGCGGCTGTTGTATTTGGTTAGCGGCTGCAGGTAGGAGGTGCCCAGATACCAGGTTCGAGGAATTCGATCGGAATGGCGTGAATCGGTATTCCAGGTAATTTTTGTATTGAAAATGTCCTTCACTGCCAACCCAAAGGAGAGTTTACCCAGCCGGCTGTCGTCGAACAGATCGTCGATGCCGAATTTCAACATCCATCCCAGATCGAACCCGATGCCTGAAGAACTGTGCTGGAAGAGGGACTGGCGAATAATCTTCACATTGATGCCAATCGGCATGGTTACCGGAAGCACAAAATATTGCCAGCCAAAATCCACATCCAGTTTATTGAGTTTGGCCAGGGTAAAAATGAACGCATCGTTGGTGAAGCTGGAAAAACCGGACGCCGGATCGGTCAGCACCGTTCCCAGAGCCTGCAGCTCCTGCCAGGTTTCCGCCTGGGTACTCTCGAACAGGCGGTTCTCGTAACCGTTGGGGCCGTAACGGATAAGGTTTTCCGAATCGTACTGAGCCACGTTGGGCACGGTGAGCCGAATCCAGTTTAAAGAAATGGCGCCGCGCCCGGAAAGCGGCCTGGTAAACCCCAGGTGGAAATGCTTGGAGAGCGATCGGTACAGCGAGGCATACATGCCGAACACTTCCGGCTGAACCAAGGTAGCTACCCCGGCCGGATTCCAGTAAAAACTGGAGCCATCGTCCGCTACGGCCACAAAAGCACCGCCCATGGCAATGGCGCGGGCACCGATGCCCAGTTCCAGAAAAGAGCCGGCATAGTTATTCTGAGCTTGCAGGGGCGCCAAAAACGCAAGGCTCAGTACCAGCCCCGCTACCACCCACCGAAACCTGCCTTGGAATCGTCTCATTTTAACTTGGCCACTTTTATGATTTGTTCTTTCACCTGATCCCGGAAACGGGCTCGGATCAGGGCGAAATAAACTCCGTTGGCAACCTCAACGCCATTTTCGTCCAGGCCATCCCAGATCAACTCGTTGTAGCCGCTGGCGCGGGCACCGAATGGTTGATTAATGGTATTGGCATCTTCGGTAATTCGGCGAATCAGCCGCCCACTGATGGTGTAAATGCGGATTTCAAACTCATCGAGCACATCCGGGCTAACGAAGTAGGAAAATATGGTCTGGTCCCGGAACGGATTGGGGTAGGCACCGAACACATGCACATCGAACACATCAGAAACCAGTAAACTGTAATTTTTCCGGGAAACGTTTCCGTTCACATCCTGAACGCGCACTTCCATGTCGTGGCTCCCCTTGTCCAGCTCCGGAGTCAGCCGGATGCCCAGCACATCGCTGGATTGGACCGAATCGGGAATAAACATCTTGTCCTCCGGCACCGGCTGGTCATCGATAAACAGTTGAATTTGATCCTTCCGAATGTCCAGCCCGCTCTCGTCCTCAACCACCACGAACATGGTTGGCTTACTGGAAACCTGAGCACTTTGCTTGATGGGGCGTCCATCCACGGTCAGCTCGATCTTCGGCGCGGTGGCGTCGCTGCTCAGAAAGGGAGCAAACAGGCCCGGTTCATAAACAAAAGCGCGCAGTTTGTCCTCGGCCGGATCCAGCTGGGCGCTGGTGAACAACCAGGCCCGGCTGTTTCTGGTCTTGCGGTACAGCTTCACCTGCTGGATATCGATGTTCAGGCTCTGCAGCAAGGACCGATTAAGTTGTAATTCTACCATGAACGGTTGCACCAGTTGAACGTCGGGATTCAGCAGCGTCACTTCAACCGCGTGATTCTGGCCGGGGGACAGCAGCGGCACTGGGGTCAGGCCCTTCTGCTGCCTGGGAGCTTCCACATTTTTAACCCGAACCTGAATGGCCGTTTTGCCGGTTACGGCGGCCGGCGGAAAATAAATGGCGCCTACGCTTAAATGAATGGTGTCACTCCGGCTACCGGTCAATGTGGATCCCAACTCCGGGGTGACATTAAAGAATTCGGGAAACAGCCGAGCAAAAACAACATTGTTTTGCCGGTTAAAATCGCTCACCTGGCGTAAGGGGTCGATTTCCGCGTAGATCAGGTAGCTGGTTTCGGTCAGCGGAAGGGGGAAATCCACCTGAACAGTCAGGCTATCCCCGGGCTGTAAATCCACCTGTGCGGTGGCAAACGGGGTACGGTGGTTGTAATTGCTGGTGTCCTGGTAGAAATGAATCAGCGCCTGCTGCACACCTGTCCCACCAAGATTGCCTGCGGTCAGGCTCAACTGGACCCCTTCCTTTCCGGTAAAGTGCAGGCTGCCGGGGAAAATCAGCAGATCGGGCCGCGTGTCGGTAACCTGGTAATAACGGTTGCGGAAAATGCTGGTATTACCCCGATTATTTTCAATGTAAATGGAATAATACACCCTGCCCAGCTTGTTCAGCGGCGGGAACGGTGTGGCGGTCTGATACACGCCGGGCGACACTTCTTTGGTAAAAATCGTGTCCCACACGTTCTGCTTGAACAGAAAAACCTTGCGGATGCCTTCTGCATCGGTGGCCCGAATGCGAATAAACACACTGTCCAGCGCGGTTGGGGATTGGGGAATGGTGGTCACCTCGGCCAGGGTAGCGAAATTCACACCAAGATTCACATAGCCACTGGCATCCCGGGTGCCGTCGGAAAGGTAGGCCCGCACCACCCCGGTGCCTTCCGGGAAATCTAACGGAACGGGAAGGGGCAGCGTTGTAGAGCTGCCCGAAGTAAACAATGGAATCCGGTTGACTATCTGATTGCGCCGATCGGCCAGCTCCACATAGCCTTCTCCCCCTCCGAAGGGCGCGGTAATGTTGACCTGCAATGTATCCCCCGGCTGAGGATTGGGGTTATCCACAGTGATGGAAAGCGTATCGTCCGGCGAAATCAGCTGAAGATAGGGGTCTCCGATCAGGTTGTACTGATGGATCATCTCGTCGGTCAGCGAAGGACTGGGCACGGTGCGCAGGGTATCGTTCACGTAATAATGCCGGGTCAGGAAATACTGAATTTTTCCAATATTAATGGCATCGCCGACGTGGATCCCGGGGACGAACAAAAATTGATTCACTGCCCACAGAACGGCAAAATCGTTGTAAGCCCAGCCCAGGCCCGAGGAGGCCAGCACACCAATGGCTCCCTTGTCCTTGGCCAGCACCAGTTTGTGGGCCAACCCGGGATTGCCCGGATTCTCAAAGGCCCCGGTAAAACAGGTCATGCTGGTCACGAAGGGATAATGGCCCTTGTTGTTCAGGCGATCCACATCGGACAGGTTGAACAAATTCACATCCGCCCAGATGGCGCCCCCACCGTGCCCCATAAAATTCACGTAAAACAACCCATCGTCGAAATGTTCAATCAGATCGGTGGTGCCCCCAAAATTGGGGTCAAAGTCCAGGCGGGAATCTTTAATGGTGTTGAGGCGAAAGGCGGACACGCTTCGGGGCAGCTCGTAGCCCAGCACCCGTCCATTCTGCACGCGGAACAACGGCTTGCTCCGCTTTCCATCCTCGAAGGTTCCTGCGTCGTTGCCGCTGATAAACAGCGCCTGGTTTCGCCACTGGTCCTTGGGCGGGGTCTGTTCGTATTCCTGAAGTTTTTCCAGCGCAATTTGAATGTCGCTGTTGGTCTGCACCGGCAGGCGGCCGATGGCAATATCCGGCAACTGATCCGCTCCGGAAACCAGGGCATAGGGCAGATCGGTGGGCGCGGCCCCAAATTTGAAGGTCTGGTAAAAAAACGTGGGCACAAAATCGCCCTGGGTGGTGGAGGTGGTTTTGTAGTTTAGATTGGCATCGCCCAGCAACAGCACATATTTCAAACGGTGGGAGCGATCCCAGTTCTGGTAAACGTACTGAATGAATTTCTTAATGGCCAGCGGCGACTTGATGCCATAATTAAACTCGTCGTAAATGTCCTGGGTGGAGACCAGCTCCACATTGAGGCCCTGACTGCGGCGATAATCCCGGTATCGCAGCGCGGTGTTGTAAAAACTGCGATGGGTGATGATTAAATAGTCTGCCGAGTTGGAGGGGTCCTTCAGAGTGAGGTTGGGCCGATCCGGATCGAACGGCTCATCCAGTTCAACGCGGAGCGGCTTTTTCTTCTGGCCTTCGGTAACCGCCATGTACTCCACGTCCGGCGACAGAACATTGTCCTGAAAGGTAATCTTAAAAATCTGCTTGTCTGGATCGCCGCCAAAATCCAGGTTAAACCCGACAATTTTACTGACCCCTTTCTTGTACAGATGAATATTGGGGTCGGTGAACCCGTCCACCTCAAACTGAAACAGATTGATCCCCGGGCGAAAGACAATCGAGGGCATATGAAATTTGATCTGATTGTGAAATGCCCGGTACTTGCGGTCGTAGGTCACCGAAAACCAGTTCAGCAGGGCGATGTCCGTCCCCACCAGCGGTTTGGTGGGCAATTGAACCTCCAGCACATTGGTCCCATGGCGCAGGCTGAGGTTCTGAATGGTCGAAACGCCCACGTTGCTGACTCGTCCAGAGTCCTGGCCGCACCACACCCCCGGCTGGCTGCATAACCCGTCCCGGGTTCGCCCTACCAGATTGTCGTTCAGCCACACCATCACATCGTGGCGGATGGAGCTGGAGGACTTGCCCCGGAACAGGGCAGTAACTTCCACCGGATTGGGTGAAAACGAATCCGGGTACACCAGCTCGAATGGATA
>RFHE01000163.1 GCA_003696445.1 Calditrichota bacterium
TCTGCCGGAATGGTTGAATTTTCTTCCCTCGCTGGGGATTGATACGCCGAAAGAAATGTTGCTGGTGTTTGCCGTATCGCTGGTGGTGTTAACCCTTCTAACCGCGGTGACTTCATTTATCAATAAATTCTATCTCTCCAGTTCCGGGGAGAGAATCATCGCCGATATCCGCGAGCGGATTTTTGCCCACTTGCAGCGGCTCTCTCTCACCTTTCATGATGATTCCAGGCGCGGTAGCCTGATCTATTCATTGACTTCGGATATTGACCGGCTTAAAACCATTATCATCGATCTCCCCCAGGACCTTACCCATCGCGGAGTAACCGTTGCCGTATACATCGGGTTAATGCTGGCGCTGGACTGGCGCCTGGGGTTGATCGGCCTGGCTTCTCTGCCCTTTGTAGCCCTGGCGGTTCGCTATTTCGGCTCACGCGTTCGCAAAGCCATGAAAAAGCGGCGAAAAATGGAGGCTGAAATTGCCTCGATCATTGCCGAAAACATTCCCGCCCTGATGCTGGTTCAGGCCTATTCCCAGGAGGAACAGGAGAGCCAGCGCTTTAAGGTGGAAAACATCGCCAGTATGGAAGCCAAAATCAGGGCGCTTAGCTTAATGCAATCCTATGGCCGGGTTATGGATTTTCTGGTCTTTACCAGCATGGCCATTATTCTGTACTTCGGCGGAAAGATGGCGCTGGGCGGGGGTCTGCTGGTCGGTACCCTGGTGTTAAGCCTCAACTACCTACAAGAAGTTCACGGCGCGTTACAGAAATTTTACCGGATGTTCGACAAAGTGATTCGCGCTCAGGTTTCCGCCGAACGGCTGAACGAACTGGTCAGGGAAGACATGGTGATCAGGGATGCGCCCAACGCCGTTGTCGCACCTCCCTTAAAGGGTAGGATCGAGTTTCAAAACGTGTCCTTTGCCTACCACAACGGCAAAGAGGCCATTCGCGATGTGAGTTTTGTTGTTGAAGCGGGTGAAACGCTTGCCCTTATCGGACCAAGCGGGGCCGGAAAATCCACCCTGATCAGCCTGTTGTTGCGCTTTTACGATCCCCAGCAGGGACACATTCTGGTGGATAGGCAGGATATCCAGCGCTTTACGCTCCGGTCTTACCGAGAGCAGATTACCGTATTGATGCAGGAAGCCCGCCTGTTTAACCAGACGGTTCGGGAAAACATCCTTTTCGGCCGCCCCGATGCCAGCGAGGAGGAAGTGATTCAGGCGGCCCGGTTGGCCCAGGCCCACGAGTTTATTTTGCAGATGCCCCGGGGTTACGACACGGTGATTCAGGAAGGGGGAACCAATCTTTCCGGTGGCCAGATCCAGCGCATCAATATCGCCCGGGCCATCCTGCGTAATACCCCCATTGTCATTCTGGATGAACCTGCTACCGGGCTGGATCCCGAAGTGGAAATGGCGGTCAACCAGGCCATCGCCAACCTGGTGAAGGGGAAAACGGCCATCATCATTGCGCACAAATTTCTGACCATCCGCAACGCAGATAAAATTCTGCTATTGCATCACGGCCAGCGCCAGGCCTTTGGTACGCACGAAGAACTGTTGAAAACCAGTCCCGCCTATCAAAGTTTTATTCGCACGCAATTTGCCTGGCGGGAAAAATTAATTACACGCGAAAATTAAGCACTCTGACAGCATCCAACTGGGAAAATGAGCAAAAAGAAGAACCTCAAAATTGACCACGTAAAACCCCGGCTGTTGCGGGAATTTTACGGGATCATTCTCACCCATTACCGCACACACTGGCGCCTGTTGCTGGGAGCCTTTGTGGCGTTGCTCTTCAGCGTCACGCTCTCCCTGATGGCGCCCTGGCCCCTGAAGATGGTGCTGGACTATGTGATTCTGGGCAACGCGCTGCCGCCGGGCTTCAACTTCCTCTCCGGATGGCTCTCCGGCACGCCGGAGCAATTGCTGCTCACGCTCACGATCGCGTTCTTCGCCATCAACATGGGGCAATCGTTCATCTCTTTTATTTACAAGATCGGCATTCAGGTAGCCAGCACAAAAATTGAGACCGATTTTCGTCAGCGCCTGTTCGCTCAGTTGCAACGCATGGCATTAAGATTTCGCGGTCAGGCGCATACCGGCGACATCGTGTACCGCCTGACCAACGACGTGTTAAGCGTGCGCATCTTGCTGGTTCGCTTCCCTAAAGAACTCCTCACCCGTTTCCTGGTCATTTCCACCCATGTGGGGTTAATGTGCATGCTGAACTGGCAACTGGCTTTGATTGCCTTCAGTATTCTGCCGGTGATTTTTCTGGGGAATCTGTATTTTGGTACCGGGGTTCAGACTGCAACCCGGAAAAAGAAAAAGGAGATGAGTAAAGTCTCCTCCGTGGCCGCCGAAACCATCCAGTCCATGGCCCTGATCCAGGCCTACGGCCGAGAGGATTTGCTACAGAAAGGCTTTTCACAAAACAACCGCGCCAGCATGGCCTCCTCCATCGATGCCATTCGCTACTCGAAACTGTACAAACGGTTTAATGATGTCCTGATTGCTTTCGGTACCGGCCTGGTGCTTTACTTTGCCGGCAATTATGCCCTGGGCGGGGCCATTTTGCCCGGCACGGTGGTTTTGTTTGCCGCCTACCTGAAGCGCCTGTACGGACCGCTGGACAAATTTGTTGAGTTGTTGGTCAAGGTGGCAGCAGCCCAGGTCTCCGTACAGCGATTGCTGGAACTGCTCAAATTTGAAATTCTGGTGGAAGACGATCCCGATGCTGTCGAAGCCCCTGTGCTGAACGGGCCGATCGAGTTTAAGGACGTCACTTTCGGCTACCAGCCGGATCGACCGGTGTTGAAAAACATCAATTTTACAGTGAATCCGGGTGAAAAAATCGCCATCATCGGACCCAGTGGGGCCGGCAAGTCCACGCTGATGAGTTTGCTCTGCCGTTTCTACGATCCACAACAGGGCGAAATTCGAATCAATCATCAGAATATTCAGAACTTCAAGTTGAAGTCTTTGCGTGCCCAGATCACCATTCTGTTGCAGGATGCCCCGCTGTTTAATCAGACCATCCGGGAAAATATTGTCTTTGGCAAACCGAATGCCAGCATGGAGGAGGTGGTGGAGGCGGCCAAGATCGCCCAAGCCCACAATTTTATTGAAAAACTTCCCCGGGGCTACCATACCATGGTCTATGAAAATGGCCAGAACCTTTCCGGGGGTGAGCGCCAGCGGATTCACATCGCCCGGGCGGTGATTCGAAACACCCCGATCCTCATTCTCGACGAACCCACCACGGCCCTGGACCCGGAAAGCGAGCAGCAGGTGCATTTAGCGCTGGAAAAATTAATGAAAGGCAAAACGGTGTTTATGATTGCTCACAAAATGAATTCAATTGTGCAGGCGGACCGCATTCTGGTGTTGGAGAATGGACAGGTTCAGGGCTTTGGAACACACAAGGAATTGTACGAGAACAACGCCTATTATCGCCGGTTTATTGACACCCACTTTGGCCAGGTGGTCCAGATTTAGGCTCTGAGCAGATTGCATTCAACCATTATCAGAAAGCGAGCAGCCATCCGTGAATTTTTCCCTGAATGAAGAACAACTGGCCCTGCAAAAAGAAATCATTCAGTTCGCCCGCAAGGAACTGAATGACGGCCTGATTGAGAAAGACCGACAGGCGACCTTTCCTCGCGAGAACTGGAAGAAATGTGCCGAGTTCGGCATTCTGGGCCTGCCTTTTCCGGCCCGGTACGGTGGTTCGGATGCGGACATCATCACCA
>RFHE01000164.1 GCA_003696445.1 Calditrichota bacterium
GGCCAGCAGGGCCAGAAGAATCGCCGGGCGTTCCGGGTGTTGCCAGTACAACCACAATGGGATGGCGCAGGCCAGCACCACGCACAGCAAATATTCCATGCGGGCAAATCCCTGGCCAAAACGCACCGCCAGGGTCCGCTTGCCTGCCCGGCGATCGGTTTCCACGTCGCGCAGGTTATTCACCGTCAGCAGGGCCGTGGAGAGCAGGCCCGGGGCCAGACCGGCAATGAGAACCGTACTGTTGATCGTCTGTGCCTGCACGTAGTAGGTACCGCCTACAGCCACCGGACCGAAAAAAATGAGCACAAACACATCCCCCAGCCCCAGGTACCCCAGCGGGAACGGCCCACCGGTATAGAGAATACCGAATAAAATAGAGAGCACACCGATGAGCAAAATGGGCCACCCCCCGCGCCAGACCAGATACAGGCCACAGAGAAAAACCAGAGCAAAAACCAGAATATAGGCTCGTTTCATGGCCGCAGGCGAGATCAATCCGGCCTGGGTGGCTCGGGTGGGGCCGATGCGATCGGTGGTGTCGGCGCCATGGACGTAATCGAAATAATCGTTGGCGAAATTGGTTCCGATCTGAATGAGCACCGCGCACCAGAAGGCAACCACAGCGGAAAGCCAGTGCAACTTGCCATCGCCGGCGGCCAGCGCTGTGCCCATCAGTACCGGGGCCACGCTGGCCCACAGGGTTTTGGGACGGGCGGCCTCCACCCAGGTCCGCCAGCCCCCACCGTGTGTTGTGGCTGCTTTCTGGTTCATCGGGTTACATCCGTTCCATTGGCAAAAGCGATTGTGGGATCGGTGTTCGATGCCAGCCTGGGCCCCCGTCCCGGAGATCCCGCCCGGCAGGTTTCAGGGCCGCCGTTTGAATTTTCCAAAGTCGGGTTTGCGTTTCTCCAGAAAGGCGTTGCGCCCCTCCTGGCCCTCCTCGGTCATGTAAAAAAGCATGGTAGCACACCCGGCCAGTTCCTGGAGCCCGGCCTGCCCGTCGCAATCGGCATTGAGTGCCGCTTTCAGGCAGCGAATGGCCGTGGGACTGTTGGCCAGAATTTCCTTGCACCACTTCACCGTCTCCTCTTCCAGGCGCTCCAGGGGGACGACCGCATTCACCAGCCCCATCTCCAGGGCTTCCTGAGCGGTGTACTGGCGGCAGAGAAACCAGATTTCCCGCGCCTTTTTCTGGCCAACAATGCGGGCCAGGTAGCTGGCCCCATAGCCCCCGTCGAAGGAGCCGACCTTGGGGCCGGTCTGGCCGAAAATGGCATTGTCCGCAGCGATGGTTAAATCGCACATCACGTGAAGCACATGGCCCCCGCCGATCGCATAGCCGGCCACCATGGCAATCACCGGTTTAGGGCAGGTGCGGATCTGGCGCTGAAAATCCAGCACATTCAAGCGGGCCACACCCTGGTCGTCCACGTAGCCGGCTTCGCCGCGCACCCGCTGGTCGCCTCCCGAACAGAAGGCCTTGTCCCCTTCCCCGGTTAAAATAATCACGCCGATTTCTTCGTCATCGCGGGCATCGGCCAGCGCGGCCATCATTTCCTTTACCGTCAGCGGCCGAAAGGCATTGCGCACTTCGGGCCGGTTGATGGTAATCTTGGCAATCCCTTCGGCCTTTTCGTATTTGATATCGGTAAACTCACCGGCTTTCTGCCAGTTCAGTACAGCCATGGTCGGATTCCTCCATTCTGTCGTTAAGGTCTGTTCAGCCGTGCTCTTTCCTGCTCTACACTGGCAAAGAATGCGGCCACAATTCTGGCAAAACGGGCCGGGTTTTCCACATGCGTGTTGTGCCCGCAGCCGGGAATATTCACCCAGCGGATGGCCCGATTGGCCGCCACCAGTTCTCTGGCTAAAGTTTGAAATTTAGTGTCGTTTTGCCCGGTGACCAAAAGCAGTGGTATTTTGGTCTCCTGCAGGCAGGACCGCAGATCGGGCTGACGGGCCAATCCCATCAGGCTAAGGGCTCTGGCCAGTTCCCGGGGATTGTTCTGAAGCCGGCGCCGAATCATGAGGCCAAAGAAGAGCCGTTTTTCGATGCCCTGGAAGACCGGCTGGCGGTACCAGCGGTGGAGAAAAGTGGAGAGGCCGTCCTGCACCAGTTGTTTTGCCCACCGGCCATCCTGACGGGCGCGCTCCCGCCGCTCCTGCAGGCCGGCGAGCCCCGGGGAGGCCGACTCGGCCACCGTGCCGGCCACCAGTTCCGGATATCGGCAGGTAAAATAGAGGGCCAACCGGCCGCCCATGGAATAGCCAACCAGAAATACCTGCGACCAGCCCTGTTCTTTCACCCATCCGGCCAGCAGTTCGGAAAAGCCCGCCAGGGTAAAGTGCCGGGGAAATTGGTAGGCGCTCCCTCCATGGCCGGGCAAATCGACCAGATAGCAGGTGTAGGGACCGGCAAGCCGCTCGGCCACCGGCAGCCAGTCCCGGCCGCTGCCCAGAAAGCCGTGAAAAAACAGCACGGGCGTTGCCGCGCCTGGGCCCACCTGGCGAAATGCCAGTCCTGTCTTCCGCCCCAAACCCATCATCCAGGCAAATCCAGCGTCGCGATTTGTTCGAGCAAATGTTTCAGAAAACGGCTGTTCTGCAGGCGATCGATTTCCACTTCGATGAGCTCCGGCCCGGAGGTAGAGAAGGCCTCATCCAGAGCGCTCTGGAATTCCCGGCCGTTGCGGCAGCGCCAGTAGGGCAGGTTCAACCAGCCGGCCACCTGCCCGAAAGTCAGCTGATGGGGTGTTGCGAAGTAGGTTTCAAAGACCTGCGGGAATTTTTCGATGGGCAGAAAGTGAAAGATCCCCCCACCGTGGTTATTGATCACCACCACCCGCACCGGCCAGCGGTAACGGGCCAGCACCGTGAGGCTGTTTAAGTCGTGCAGCAGAGCCAGGTCCCCGATCAGTGCCAGCACCGGGCGTCCGCTGCCTGCGGCCAGGCCGGCGGCGGTGGCCAGATGCCCGTCGATGCCGCTGGCCCCTCGATTGGCAGCTATCTTCAATTGCTCCCCATGGGAAAAGAGCATCATGTCCACGTCCCGGATCGGCATGCTGCTGCCCAGAAACAGGGTGGCCTGCTCGGGCAATCTGGTACTGAGACGGGCAACCAGGTGTAATTCGGTGAAGGGGTCTTCCTCCGCTCCCGCCACATGCCGAGAAAGGCACTGCCGCACCGCCTGTTCCCTGGCTTTCCACACTTGCAGCCAGGGCGCATCCCGGGCGGCATCAATCCGCTCCTGCAGGCCTTCTGCCACCACAGCAATGTCCCCAACCAGCCGCCAGGTGACCTGGTGATTGGGGTCGATTCGTTGCGGGGAGGGGTGAATCAGGA
>RFHE01000165.1 GCA_003696445.1 Calditrichota bacterium
CCTTTTACCCCCCGGCTCACCAGCCCATCGATGAGCTCGCTGTGCAGGTTTTCCTCGGGGAAGTGGGGATTCATGATGGCCAGAATGCTCTGAAAAACATCCAGGCCCACGTAATCCATTAATTGGAAGATGCCCATGGGACGAATGAGGAAATCCTGGGCCACCCGGTTCATCATGTAAATGCTCTGCTGGAAGCTGAAACCTTCCTTTTGCAGGCGCTCGGCTTCCTGGATGGCATGCAGCCCATCGCGCATGAAATGGCCGTTGCCGATGAAGCCGGCCACGTCGTTGGAGGGGATCACGATTTTGCCCAGCCGCCGGGCCAGCGCCTGGCAGAGCTCCGGCAACTCGGGATGAACCTGTGCCGGGAGGATCAGTTCGACCAGTTTTTGAACCGCAGGCGGATTGTAAAAGTGGAAGCCGACCAGACGTCCGCCCAGACCGGCCCGCTCGTTGAGCAAGCCGATGGGAATGGAGGAGGTGTTGCTGAAAAAGAAGGTGTCCTCGCTGCACAAGTCACGGAGCTGCGAGAAGACCTTCACCTTCAGGTCCACGTTTTCCAGGATGGCTTCAAAGACCATCCGGGCCGGCGAGACGGCTTCCAGGCTGGTAACCGGCTCCAGCACCGAAAGCAGTTCCTGCTCGAAGCGCGCGGCCAGCTGATCGACGTCGTCGGTTCCCAGCAGGTCCTTCAACGTCTCGCTATTCTTCTGGGCAAATTTGCGGGCCTGCCCGCTCAAATACTGGCGAAGGCCATCCAGGGCTTCGGGACGCACATCCATTGCAAACAATCGCGGGCTTCCCCCGGCGCGCAGCTTCAACAGGGTCATCTCCCGGGCCAGCAGCAGGGTAATCCCGCTGCCCATTTTTCCGCCGGCGCCCAGCACGGCTACGTTCTGTAAACGTTCATCCAGGGTCATGTTGGCTTCTCCTCTGTTTCTCAGAATCGTGGAATCCTGTGTACTTTGAACGCAAGTAAAATAAGGCAACAGAGCCGGAATTTTCAAAGAAGAAAAAAGCCGCTGGAGGTGGAATGGAGACGGAGAGAGTAGCGGCCCGCACACTGGGTTAGCCAGCCTGTAGCCTGCCCAGGAGGGAACAAGAAATTCAGGCCGGTTTGTCGGATTGCCCGGTGGTTACCGACCGGGGTTTTTTCCAGAAGAGCAGCGGCCGTTCCTGTGCCCTGCGCCGGCGAATCTCCTGCTGCATTTCCCGGATGCGTTCCATCACCGCTTCGACGATTTCCTGAGCCACTTCTTTGGATTTTTCCCGGGAGTAGTAGTGGCTCAGGTCCATCGGCTGTCCATAATAAATAAACACCCGCTGAAAGGGGCGGGGCAGGACTTTGCCGATGGGCAGCACCCGGTTCATCCCGTCGATGCAGACCGGAATGACGGTGGGGTGGGTTTCCAGGATCAACAGGCCGGCGCCTCCCCGGGGCCGGCCGATTTCCCCGCTGCGGGAGCGGGTACCCTCGGGAAACAGAATCATGGGACTGGTGCGCAACGCCTCGGCCATGGTAAAAATGGCGCCCACGTCCCGGCGCCCTTTGCGGATGGGAATGCACTTCCAGTTGTCGGCCAGCCAGGCCAGAAACCGGTTGCGAAAAAAATTTTCCTCGGCGGCCGGATTCCAGGGCAAAAGCGACGGCCGCCAGATGGAATGGGGGAAAAAGGCAAACAGGCCGATGGGAAAACTGTCGATCATGCTCTGATGGTTGGAGAGCAACAGCACATTGGGACGGTGGGGCACGTTCTTTTTGCCGATCACCGTCGTCCGGTTGAAAAAGCGGAAGAAAATCCACCACAGAAACACAGTCAAGTTGGTAATCAGATGGTGTGTCACCGGCCAGGTGATGCGCACCAGCCAGGGACGTCCCTTTGGTGGCAGCGAGCGAGCGTTCATGGGTAGATCCAGAAAAGCCGTCGATACGATTCCTGCATTTTGCCAGACAAAAATTACAGGGAAAAAGGTTTTTTGCAAGCGGGGAAAGATAATGGTACAGGAAGGAGCGCTGGACAGGCTTCCACCTGTAATTAGTCGTCAGTTGAATATCCGTATCCCTCCGCGATTGTCCGCGACCTTTTTAGCCGTGGATTGATGCGGATTTTCACGGGAAAAAACAGGCCACATTTCTCGGTTGGTGTGTGGTGCCTTGGAATGCAGGCCCAACACAGGTTCGGTCTTCCCGAGCGCAGCCCCGCTCCGGCGGGGCGGAGCCGAGCGATCTCATTTTCCTGGAATGATGCCGTGCGGTTCGGTAGCGACAGGCTTCACGCCTGCGCCTGTTAGGACATCCCACTGTGCTGGGATTGCCCGCGCGGACATATGCCTGCTCAATCCTTGTTCCAAAAATCCGTTTCAATCCGCATGTATTCACGGCTAAAGAAATTTAAAACCAGCCGCGGACTTTCACGGATATTAGCAGATGTGTCGGGGCTTTCACGGGAAGTAAACCCGGTGCTTTAGCAGGCACAAACAGCTCCAGCCCCCGTCATCCCGAGCGCAGCCCCGCTCCGGCGGGGCGGAGCCGAGGGA
>RFHE01000166.1 GCA_003696445.1 Calditrichota bacterium
CTGCCTCTTCGGTATGCTTTTCCCTGAGAGCCATTTCCCTTTCCAGGGCACCCGGGCGGCCGAAAAAGGTAAGCAAGGGCCGCCAGACGCGCCGTCCCCAGCTCTCCTCGTTGTGAACGCCGTCCTCATCCAGGTAAAAGAACAGGTCCTGACCCTCCACCATCCCCATGCGTTTCAAAAACCGTAGCATGCGTTTGCAGCCGCGCAGCAGGAGTTTTTCCGATCCCCTGGCGCCGCAGTCCAGGTAAATTTGAATGTTGGACGGCAGGCGCCTCTGTCGCTGCACCCAGCGGATCGCCCGGCCCTTTCTGTAAATAAAGGAAGGGGACATGCAGATGGCTTTCCCGAATACATGGGGATTGCGCCAGGTCAGCAAAAAGGAAACCAGCCCGCCCATGGAAGACCCCATGGTGGCGGTGTAGCGGGCTTCCGGCCGGGTGCGGTAGGTTTGGTCGATGAATGGCTTTAGTCGGGTAACCAGAAATTTGCGGTATTTTTCGCCCAGGGGAGAAAGGGAATACTCCTGCAGGCGCAAGGGGGTATTGTAAATGCCCACAATAATAATGGGTTCCAGTTTGTTCGCCTCGATCAGCGCGTAAGCGGTTTCGTCCAGGCGCCAGTCCACCCCGGTGTAGGAGGTCGCCGGGTCGAACAGGTTTTGCCCATCGTGGGCATAGAGCACCGGATAGCGCCGTTGGGGATTGTCCTGGTAGCCCGGGGGAAGCCACACCACCACATCCCGGGGCGGGAGGCCTTCCCCGGTGAGATGCCGATGGTACACCACCGTGCCCTGGATGGGATCGTGCTCGCGCGGCGCCAGATCCTTCCAATCGGGAATGGTGACCTGCAGCCGGGTGTCGAAGTTGACTTTCAGAGAGGTGTTTCCGATGGCAATCCCCTCCTGGCCGACGGCTTCGGTATCCCAGTTGCCGCGGGTGAATTTAAATTCGACCAGCGTTCCCTCCCGGACCGAAAAGCGCAGCCGCCAGTTGCCTGCCTCGTCTGGCTGCATGCGCACCGCCCCCGGATCCCAGTCGCCCAGGGCAGGCAGGTTGCCGGTAACGTAAACCGATTCTCTTTCCGGCAATTTCCGGGGCACAGCCTCCAGCGTTACCTGACAGGCATGTTCCCCACCCGCCGCCCCGTTGTTGGCTTGTTGATTTTCCGAGCTGTCCACCGCTTTTGCCATATCCCTCATTCTCCCTGAAAAAAACTGGCAGAACATAGAACGAAACCGCCAGGATTGCAACTGGAATTGTCTATATCGGCCGGTTGGTGATCTCGCTAAACAGGAAAAGCAGTTTTTTCAAAAGGAAGCTGGCTTTTTTTGGGACAGGGAGGCTATTTTCCGCACGACTTTTGAGCCTGACGTGGTGCCGGAAACAAACGGCTCCGGCAGGGGGCAGGTAGCGCGGATAAGCCGGACGATGGGAATGCCATTCACGAAACCAATCATGGACCAGCGAACAGTGCCCTGCAGGTGGTCCTGTGGACATTTCACCGGCCCGGCCCTCTGGCCGCTGGTTATCGGGGTGTGGTTCCTCCTGAGTCTGCAGGGGTGCGCCATTCGTCAGGCGCCGCCCGGAGGCCCCGAGGATCGGCAACCCCCACAGGTCATTGCCACCTTTCCGACGCGCGATTCCACGGGGGTAAAAGCACTGGATTTTGTGGAATTTCGGTTCAGCGAGGGCGTGGAAAAGGGATCGCTATCCGGGCAGGTGTGGATACAACCTGCCCTGCCTGGCCCACTGCAATTAAAATGGAAAGGAAACCGCAAACTCCGCATCCTCATCAGCGACAGTTTACGAAAAAACCAAACCTACCTGGTGACCCTGGGACCGGAAATAAAGGACCTGCGCGGCAACCGAATGGGCCACGCCTATGTGCTGGCCTTTTCCACGGGAAACAAAATTCATCACGGGCGCATCCGAGGGCGGGTGGAGATTCCTCAGGGGATGAAAAACGTGCAGGTGGTGGTGTACCCGATGGACAGCACAACCGCGGCCGTACCCATTGCCGATGAACCGGCGCCGTATTTTGTTCCGGCGGGAACGGACGGGACTTTTAAGCTGGATTATCTGCCCGAGGGCACCTATAGGGTCTTCGCCCTGGCGGACCAGAATCTGGACCGGCGGTACCAGCTGGGCCAGGACTGGATTGCCTTGCCCCCGGCCGATGTGGTCCTGGACTCCCTGCACCAGCAGGTGAGCGGGATGAACCTGAGGCTGTTTCGCGAGGACACGCTGCCCCCGCGACTTTTGCGTGCCGGAGCACGGAATGTCCGCACGGCGGTTCTGCGCTTTAATGAACCGATTCGGCTGATGCCCGGGGCGCGCTCCCAGGTGCAGGATAGCCTGAGCCATGCTCCCCTGCCGGTGCGTGGTCTTTCCGTGGACCCGGAAGAAACCGCTCAGGTGCTGGTGTTTGTCGACTCCCTGCAGGAACGGCCCTATCGGGGTTGGCTGACCGGGCTGGCCGATACGACCGGCAACGGCCTCCAGCCGGATTCCCTGGCGTTCCAGTTTTCCGGTGCCACTCTGCCCGATACCGTCCGGCCGCGGCTGGTGTTGCTCGAGCCGGCTCCTGGTGCCACCGGTGTGCACTACGCCAGTCGGTTGCATCTTCGCTTTACCCAGCCCGTGCAGCCGGCCAGCCTTTTCCGCGCCGTGCATCTGCTTGGCCCGGATAGTTTGCCGGTGGCCTTCGAATGGCAACTCCCCACCCTGTTTGAAGCCTGGCTGAAACCCGATTCGCTGTTGAGCCAGGATGCCCGCTACCGGCTGGTGTTGCCGCTCGGGGAGATCAAAACCGTGTGGGGTGAGCCGTATGGGGACAGCACGCGGGTGGATTCTTTCCGCACGGTCCCGTTTAGCGAAGTGGGGGAGATTTCCGGCATGGTGGGTTCCGATCGCCCGGAATGGGCCGGGGGATATGTCGTTGCCCGTTCCGCCGGTGCGCCGGAAAAGATTTACTCGGCCCGGTTTCGGGTCGGCAGGCCCTATCTGTTGCGCAACCTACCGGATGGGCTGTATCGCCTGCACTGCTGGATGGATGTGAACGAGAATGGGCGGCTGGATCCCGGCAGTACCCATCCGTTTCAATTTGCCGAACCGGTTGTCTTTTATCCGGATACGGTACGGGTGCGCAAGCGTTGGACCACCGAAGGCATTAATTTTCAGTTCAAGTTTTAGCAGGATGGACCGGCTGAAGCGTGCCGCGCGTTGTGGCGGTCCGGGCATGCCGGCTGAAAAATCTCCCGGCACGGTTTGTAAAGTCGCCGGTTTCCGGATTAACTTGTCCGGCGCAAAAACCTTCTAAGGAACAGCAAATTGGCGCTTCAAATCGGTAAGAGTGTAAAATAAACATTTGGATAGCGAAGCAAGGCCATGGCAGAGATTCCCTTTTTTAAAATGCACGGTGCAGGCAACGATTTTATCCTCATCGACAATCGGGAGGGCCATTTTTCCGGCCGGGAACAGGCTGTGTTTGCCCGGCTCTGCTCCCGGCCTCTCGGGCTGGGCGCGGACGGGCTGTTGTTAATCGAACCTGGAAGCGAGGTGGACTTTGTATTGCGCTACTACAATGCGGATGGCCGGCCGGCCGAGATGTGCGGTAACGGCGCCCGTTGTGGTGTGTGGGCGGCTCATCGGCTTGGCCTGTGTGGCCGGCAGGCCCGGTTTCGCGTTTTCGATCGGATTTACCAGGCCCGGTTGGAAGGGCCGGCGCGGGTCCGGCTGGCACTGGGCAGGGCCAGCCAGGTCTTTTCTCCAGACCAGCTGCAGGCAGTGGCCTCGGTTCATCCCCGGCTGACCCCCCTGGGGGTGTGGAATACCGGCGTACCTCATCTGGTTCTGCATAGCCAGGTCCCCCTGGAGGAGATCAACGTGCAGGCGCTTGCGCCCCGCTACCGGTATCACGAACAGTTTAACCCGGCGGGGGTCAATGTCAACTTTGTTGTAGCGCAGAGAAAAGGGGTCCTTCGGGTTCGGGTTTACGAACGGGGTGTGGAGAGAGAAACCCTGAGTTGCGGGACCGGTGCCGTGGCCTGTGCGCTGGCCGCACACCAGGCCTGGGGCTGGCCCGCTCCCATTCACGTGGTCAGCGAAGGGGGAACCCTGGAGGTCTCCTTTACCGGCAGCGGCGGCGAGACGGCTCTGACCGGGCCGGTTCAGCTGGTGTGCAGGGGATGGTTGAATAGCGAGGTGGGTAGCCCCGAACCCGGTGAATGAAATACCGAAATTGTCTTGACGAATCTGGTTTCGCTCTCTATATTGCCCATCCATTCAAGACCAAGTTGCCTCATGCAAAAGCACTGGACTGGAAGTCTCCTCATTCTTTTAGGGCTTTTCCTCATCGGTTGCGGCATCTTTTCTCGGAAAAAAGCACCCAGCGAACAGGAACTTCGCGAGGCGCGGATGCTGGAGGCGGAAAATCACGTGCAGGATGGCATCGCTTATTTTCAGAAGCAGAAATTCAGGGAGGCGGTCAGGGAGTGGCGGGCCGCGCTGAAGCTGATTCCAAACGACGCCGAAGTTCACAATTACCTGGGGATCGCCTACCACCGGCTGGGGTTGCTGGACAGTGCCATCGTTGCGCATCGGCAAGCAGTACGCCTGGATTCGCTCTACTATCAGGCCTGGAATAATTTGGGCTACATTTATTTTTTGAAAGGCCAATACGACTCGGCCCTGGTTTACTTCGAAAAGGCGGTAGCAATAAATCCTACCTATGCCCAGGCTAAAACCAATCTGCAGAAATGCCGGGAAATCCTGGCCGGCAAAATTCCACTGCGAGCATTTGCCCTTTTGCAGGAAGCAGAAAAAGCCGATAGTTTGCCTCTTCAGCTCAAGTATTATCGGGCAGCCTTGAGTGTAGATTCCAACTACACCGATGCCTGGAACAATCTGGGGGTCACCTATGCCTATCTGGGTGAACCAGATAGCGCCATGGATTGTTTCTATCGTGCCCTGAAGCTTAATCCCAACCATGTTCAAGCACTAAATAATCTGGGTTACATGCTGGATTTGAGCGGCCGTTATGAAGAGGCGATTCGCTTCTTTAAACGGGCGCTGGAAGTGGATCCCGGCTTCGTTACAGCTCTGATTAATTTGGGGGACGCCTATTTTCATAAAGGAGACTATCCTTCAGCCAGAATTGCCTGGGAGGGGGCATTACGCCTGCATCCTGATGATCGGTGGATTACGCGGCGATTGCAAAAACTGGAAGCAGCGGAAAAACAGGGAACGGAACGCGCAGGAGAAGAACCATGAACGTCTATGCGGTGCTGATGGCCGGTGGGGTTGGCACGCGGTTTTGGCCGCGCAGTCGGTCCCGGCGGCCCAAGCAGGTGTTAAACATATTGGGCAGGGAAACCATGATTCAGGCCACCTATGCACGCATTCAGGGGCTGGTGGACCCGGAAAACGTGCTGGTGGTCACCAATCGGGAGCAACTGGACGTGCTGCGGGCCCAATTGCCGGCCCTGCCGGAGAGTGCCTACCTGGCCGAACCGATCGGAAGAAATACCGCTCCCTGCATTGGCCTGGCAGCCATCCATGTCCTTGCCCGGGATCCGGAAGGCATTATGCTGGTATTACCTGCCGACCATTTGATCAGCGATGTTGCTGAGTTCCATCATGTGATGCGCATTGCCACCCGCTTTGTTTCCGAGCACGACGGGCTGTTAACTCTGGGCATCGAACCCAGCGAACCGGCCACCGGATACGGGTATATTCAGCGAGGGGAGGCGGTGGCTAGCTTAAACGGCCACACCGTTTACCGGGTGAAAACCTTTGCCGAAAAACCCAATTACGAAACCGCCTGCCGCTTTCTGGAAAGCGGAGATTTTTATTGGAACAGCGGCATGTTTATCTGGAAGGCGCGAACCATTCTCAAAGAAATCCAGGAAAAATTGCCGGAAATCTATCATGGCCTGGAAAAGGTTCGGAATGCGCTGGGCACTTCGGCCTATGCCAGCGCTGTAGAGGATATGTACCGGCGCATCCGGGGCATTTCCATCGACTTTGGGGTCATGCAGACCGCTCGGGAGGTGTACGTCATCCCTACCAATATGGGTTGGAGCGACGTGGGTAGCTGGGATGCCGTTTACGAAATTTCGCCCAAGGACAAGCAAAAGATTGCCGGGGAATTTCGGGATATCGTCACCGTCAATGGTTCGGAGAGCTATATCTACGCCCCGGGAAAAGTGGTGGCATTGGTGGGCGCCCGAAACCTGATTGTGGTGGATACCGAGGACGCACTGCTGATCTGCAAGCGCAATGCCGCCCAGGATGTGAAGGAGGCGGTGGAAAAGCTGAAAAAGAAGGGTTTGGACGATGTGCTGTAGATGCCTAAAAATCTGGAGGCGATAATGTCCTCAGACCAGCGCATTTGCAATTACCTGGCCCAGCACAAAAACGCGGAAGAAAATTCAATTTTCCTGGAATTGTGTGAGGTGTTCCGGCGGTTGGGGGTGACCGTACGTCTGGAGCGGGGCGACTTTCGCAGCGGCTTGTGTCGTGTTCACGGCGGTGAACTCATCTTGTTACTCAATCGCAAGCAAAGCCCGGCGGAGCTGAATGCGGCCATGCTGGCAGCCCTGAACAGCTTGGATCATGAAGCCATTTATTTGACCCCCCGAATCCGGGAGCAGATGTCTTAAAAAAGCAGCAAAAATTGCATTTCACCTATTGTTTATTTGCCCAACCTCAAATATAATCTTCGTTGTAAAGTGATGGGCGGAAAAAACTTTCCTGGATGGGTAGGAAAAAATGATCTCTAGAGCCAGGGCAATTCGAATCTGGAATTTAAAGTAGTTAGTTGAAAATTAAAGACTTACTTAAAAGTCTTATTTGAATTGGTACTATTTTTGTAAATGTCCCAGTTTCGGGGAGAATTGGAACCTTCAAACACCAGGAGGAGGCGAAATGACATAACCACTCCTATTAACGCCATCCCCTGCACTCAAGCCGATTAATCGTTCTGTTTCTGAAGCAGGGTTACTCTTACGCTGTTTGGTGATGGTGGTTTCGCTAATTTTGCAAATTTTAAGGAAGGCGTTTTTGAATGGTTAATTTCTTTCAAGCTACCCTAACCAAAACCAAGAGGAGGTACTATGTTTAAAAAATTTCTTACGGTATGTGTGGTTGCCGTAGTGGTGGTTGGCTTGCTGGGTTTGCCGGCATTTGCCGGTGTGAATAAAAAGCCGGCCAAGATGCAAAAACTGCTGCCTGCTATGGAGCAGCAGTGGTTCGAAACGCTGGCCGAACGCGCCAACCGGGCCAAGCCCGATCCTTCGATGTTTTCGTTTTTGGAGCAGGAAGTGACCGACACGCTGGGTGGTACGTTTTATGACTATGCCACCAACTCGGTGACCGGACGGATGTTGGATCACAGCGCCAACGGGATTCATTTTTCGTTCATGAAGATTGATCCGGCCGATCCCAATGCGACTCGCTTTGTGACCTACGATTTTGCCGATTGGACCGGTGGTGTTTACGGTGGTTTTTTTGGCAATCAGTCCTTCACTGAAACGCGCCGGACCGGTTGGGGACGGGTTGTCAATGGTCAGAATGACGAGGTTCTGTCGGTGATGCATGGCGGCGGTGTCAATCTGTTCCAGGATGCCGGCGAAGCTTTCTACGCGTTCACCGAATTTTTTGTTTGCGGCGGTCTGTTCCCCGGTATCGCTCGCAATGGGAGCGAGGTGGCTGTGATTGCCGACTGTAATGCAGACTTTGCCCCGGACAGCGTGTGGATTAGCTCTGATCTTTATAGTGGTGGGCCGACCTGGACCGGCAATGCCCTGGCCGCATTCGTAGAGCCGGGTGCCGAACTGTATGACAATGTGGAGACCTGGCCCTCCTACAACCCGACCAATGGCGATCTGGCCTATACGTTCTGCGAAGGCGGTTCCTCCATCTCGGGTAATATTGGCTATGCAGTCACTTCCGACGGCGGTGCCACCTGGAATGCTCAGCTGATCTACGATGAGGATACCATTCTGCTGCCGGATAGCATTGTGTATTTTGTACAGAACTTCTCGCAGTTTAACGCCGACTATGGCCCCGATGGCACTTATCATGTGGTATTCAATGGTTATGGTGCTCGGGTAACTCAGGATTCGCTGATTGCTTACTTTATTTATCCGATCGTTTACTGGAACAGCGCCAATCAGCAGCTGGTTGAGCTGACCGATCCGGCCATTGCTCGCAATCCCAATCTGAGCGATGCCTTGGCCGATATGCGCCCCGGTAACGGCATTGGTGCAGCCTATCCCAGCCTGTCCTTTGGCCCCAATGGCGAAATCGCTGTAATCTGGCAACAGGCCGAACTGGCTACTCCGGACAGCTTGCAGCCGGCCAACGACACTTCGGCTTTCTTCGCCACCGACATTTATTGCGCCGTGTCGATGGATAACGGGGCTACCTGGAGCCAGCCGGTGAAAATAGCTGGTGAGCCCAAACAGTCCGATGTGTTCCCTGATGCTGCACCTCAATTGATTCAAGATGCGAATGGGGACCTGTGGTTGGATTTCGTCTATCTGTGGGATCCGGATGCCGGCGTGTCGCTGTTCGGCCAGGGTGGTACTTCGGTGGCCTACTGGGTGTACAAGCGGGTGAAGGTGCAAAAGCCCACCGGAATCGAAGATCCCAATGATGGCGTCGCTCGTACCTTCAAGCTGGAACAGAACTATCCCAACCCGTTTAACCCCAGCACCACCATTTCGTTTGAATTGAGCAAGCGCGAAAAGGTAAGGCTGGAAGTTTACAACGCGCTGGGCGAAAAAGTGGCCACGCTGGTAAATGGATTTGTGAATGCGGGTAGCCACGACATCACCTTCGATGCCAGCAATCTGGCTTCCGGGATTTACTTCTACAAGCTGACCGCCGGTAACTTTACCGACGTGAAAAAGATGGTGCTGATGAAGTAATTCCGGTTGAGTGTTTGCAGGGTTGGCCTGGCCGGCGCCAGGCCAACCTTTGCATTGTTGGACGTTGTGTAAAGAGGGGCATTGTGAAAAGCGTTTTTTCGGAAAACGGTGATCGGTGAAAAGCTCTTTTCAGAATGCCTTTGAATTAAATCATTACAAATCGGGATAGACAGACCATTGTATGGAGGAAGGACTATGTTGAAACGGCTTCTAATGGTGTTTGCCGTTC
The DNA here is from genome assembly GCA_003696445.1 of Calditrichota bacterium. Classification (GTDB taxonomy): domain Bacteria; phylum Calditrichota; class Calditrichia; order RBG-13-44-9; family J042; genus J042. Next base: position 9,162 of record RFHE01000166.1, read on the forward strand.
TGGCTCTGGTGCCCTGGTTGTTTGCAGGAACTACCGGTAAAATTGCCGGTATCGTTCTGGACAAAAATACTGGGGAACCGTTGCCTGGTGTGAATGTAGTGATTCAGGGTACCCAATTAGGTGCTTCTACGGACGAGGACGGCTCATTCGTCATTTTGAACGTGCCGGCCGGTACCTATACGTTGGTGTTCAGCTACATTGGTTATCAGGAGGTAGAGCTGGAAAACATTCGCGTGGTACCGGATTTGACCAAGCGCGTGGAAGTGCGCATGGAGCCCACCACCATTGAGTTTGGCGAAGCGATTGTGGTGACCGCCGAACGGCCCTTCTTCGAGGTTTCTGCTACTAACACGGTTCGCGTGATGGACTCGCAGGAAATCGAGCGCGTGCCCCTACGCGGCGTCCAGCAGATCGTGGCGGTAAATGCCGGTGTGGTGATGGCCGATGGCTCCGGTGGCGAAACCGATAACGCTGTGCTGAACGTGCGTGGTGGTCGCTTTAACGAAACGCTGTACATTGTGGATGGTATTCCCATTAACAATCCGGTTGGGGGCAATGCCGCCGGAACCATTCCCGATGTGGCCATCGAGCAGGTTTCTGCCCAGTTAGGTGGTTTTAGTGCCAAGTACGGGAGTGCTCAGTCTGGTATTATTAACATTGTTACCAAAAGTGGTGGCAGCCGCTACTCTGGCGGTTTCGAGGGAATTCTGGGCACCCAGGATTACGGTTACAAACTGATTAACGGTCACCTCAGCGGCCCGGTGATTCCAGGTCAAAATTTGTTGACCTTTTTCGGTTCCGTAGAATACGTGAATACCGACGATAACAACCCTCGGGCGGTACCTATCAACATTCCCGGTAAAGATCCCAACGATCCGCCGATCATCGATAACATTACTGGGAAGGAGGTTATCTACAAACCGGTACACAGCACCAAGCTGCTGGACAACGAGGCCGAGGTGCTCCGCTTTACCAGTAAAGTGGATGCTAATTTTACCAGTTTGAAATTGACTGCTTCGGCCAATGGTTCTTTCCGGGATGGCCGCAATTACATCCACAGCTATGCCAAGAGCAACAGCCGTCATAACCCCAGAATTGTGGAGGACAACTGGGGTGCCTCTTTGCGCCTTTCCCATGTGCTCAATGAGAATACCTTCTGGGATGCAACGGTTCGCTATCGTTACGACTGGTTCGAGCAAATGGATGGGGTTTGGAAACGGAATTTGGATGCTTACGGCGATACCCTGGCTATTTTGAATTCTCCGGAACGGGATCTGCTGGAGCCCGGGGACGAGTTTCGTCTAGTTCAGGGAAGCCGCTTAAGCCGAGACCGGGTGGGTGTCTTCTTTAAGAGTGGTCGGGTGTTTAATAATTACACCAAACAGAAGGTTCAAACCTTTGGTTTCGATCTCAATTTTACCAAGCAATTGCAATCCCATTTGATCGAGCTTGGTGGTAGCTGGGAGAAAAACATTGTCCGCCGTTTTGCAGTAGGGCCCTTGGGTCTTGCCCGGGGCATCCGGAGTAAATCCGGCGGTGATTCCTTGGATGTGGAAAACCGGTTCTTTAACGCCGATCCCTTTTTCTACGGCTACGACATTACCGGCAAAGAGATCGACAATACCAGCTTCAAAGAACTCCAGGGCGACCGGTTTGAACAGTCCGGTCCCAAACGGCCGATTGTGGCTTCGGCTTACATCCAGGATAAAATTGAATTTCGTGATTTTATCGTCAACCTGGGTTTGCGCTGGGATTATTTCGATCCGGCATTTAAGCGGATTAAGACGCCGGAAGCCATTCTCAGCAACGGGAAACCTTTTGAGCTGGACGAGGCCGACTTTGAAGATGCGCCAACGGAGAGTTACCTGAGCCCCCGACTGGGCTTTGCCTATCCGGTAACCGAACACACCGTGTTTCACGCGCAATACGGGATTTTTCGCCAGCATCCTCGTCTGGCTGACCTGTACGATGCCTGGACCAGCATCGACGACATTGAGCGGGACGACAACTTCGTTCTCCAGGATGGCCATCTGAAATCCGAAAAGACTGTGCAGTACGAATTCGGCTTTAAACAGCAGATCGGCAACGTGGCCAGTCTGGACATTACCGCTTATTACAAGAACGTGCAGGGATTGACCGACATTTTGCGTAAAGTAACCAAGGTGGGTGAACAGCAGAAAATTTATTTGACCACTGGCAACACCGACTTTGGGACGATTAAAGGCCTGGCCATGCAGTTTAATTTGCGCCGGCTGGGACCATTGAGTGCCCGAGTGGATTATACCTTGTCTCTTTCCGAAGGGACCGGCTCCAGCCAGAGCAGTTCTTTAATTGCCGCCTTTCGGAACACTCGAGGAGAAACGCCCAAGCAAATCGCTCCGCTGGATTTTGACCAGCGCCATACGCTGACGGCCAGCATCGATATTCGCGCCCAAAAGGGTCAGGGTGGCCCATTGCTGGAGAATGCCGGCGCCAATTTCCTGATCACTTACAACAGTGGCCGTCCCTACACCCCGGTAGAATTCTGGAACCTGCTCCAGGGCGCTTCCAACCAGGGTAGGGTATCCCAATACATCAACTCAGCCTATGCGGAAGGGGTGTTTCGTGTGGACCTGAAGATTGATAAAACCATCGATTTGGCCAATGTTCAACTGGTTCCCTACCTTTGGGTGCAGAACCTGCTGGATCGGGATAACTTTAACAGCGTTTATCGGTCCACCGGTGAACCCGATGACACCGGCTGGCTGAAGTCTCCGGAAGGTCAGCAAACCATCCGGGCCAATCCTTATCCTAATACATTTGTTTCCGACTACAAAGCGCTGGAAAGAAACCCGTCCAACTACGGTATCCCCCGTCTGGTACGGCTGGGCATGAAAGTGCGTTTCTAACCGAATTTTGAACAGAAAGGGAATGAACAAAAAATAGAGGCGAGGTCATTTTATGAAAGTGAACAAACTTGTATCGGCGGTTTTGATCCTGGCCATGATCGTTCCGCTTTCCGCCAGGGAAACGGTTGTGCAGGGGTTAAAGAAGCCCTCGATTATCGGGTTAACCACCCGAATGAATGTAAACCGGATCGATCTTGGTTTGGAAAATAACGGAAACACGGGTCTGGATGGCAATACCTTCTACCCGAACGGGACCAACCTGGTCTTTTTGTTTGCCGGTGGGTTGGCTTGTTCCGGTTTCGTGAACGGGGAGTTACGGACCGCCTGGATGGCATCGGCCTCACGAATTCAGGAAACCCAGGCCGGGGCCTGGGGCATGCCTCCGGAAGACGAACGGGCCCGGTTTTATGAAGTGAGCGGCAGCGACGACTTCGGCAGCGACGCGTACAAGGACTGGGCCACCGCGGTGGAAACCTTCGGTGCCCCTTTCCAGGACCTAAACGGTGACGGGCAGTACGATCCTAATGTGGACCGGCCCGACCTGCTTGGAGACAAAATTATTTACTGTGTGTACAACGACGGCACGCCCATTTCTCAACGAACGCCCCGACTGGGGACCGCGCCCATGGGTCTGGAAGTCCATCAAACCGTCTGGGCCTTCGACCGCGGCGATGCGCTGGGAGACGTGGTCTTTTTCCGCTATCGCCTGATTAACCCCACCGAAAACGATATCAAAGATTTCATCTTCTCCGGTTGGGTGGATCCGGACCTGGGCCAATATACCGATGACTTGATTGGAAGTGATACTACACTGAGCCTGGGCTTTATTTACAACGATGGTACGGATGACCAGTACGGTGTGAATCCACCTTCTTTTGGTATCGACTTTTTCCAGGGCCCGATTGTGGAGACCGGTAATCCCACCGATACCGCCTACGTTAAAAAGGGTCCGTTCTTTGGGGTGGATACCATTCCCGGCTGGAAGAACCTGCCCATGACATCGTTCATGTACTACATTCAGAGCGACCCGGTATTGGGTGACCCGGATAATGCCCAGATTGCCCGCAACTATCAGGAAGGTGGGTTGGACAAAGAGGGTAATCCGGTGAACCCGCCCGACTGGGGGGTGGGCGGTACGCCGGACACCGACCCACGCTTTTTCTACAGTGGCGATCCGGTCACCGGAACGGGTTGGCTGGATGGCACGCCTTCCGATAAGCGGTTTATGGTCAATTCCGGTCCCTTCGACCTGGCCGCCGGCGACACCCAGGATGTGGTGCTAGCCTATGTGGTGGGGCAGGGGGCAGACGCCCTGAATAGTGTGACCGTGCTAAAGACCAACGACATTCTAGCACAGGCGTCCTACGACAATAACTTTAAGGCAGCGCCGCCCTTGCCTCAACCCAAAATTTTCGCTCGGCCACTGGATCAAAAAATTGAGCTGGTCATCGACTTTACCGACCTGTTTCACTACCAGGAAGTGCCGGACATTGTGGGCCGGTTGAACTTCGAAGGTATGGAAATCGTCCAGCTTAATTCGACCAATACCGGCGACGAGCTGAACGGCCGGCCTAATGCCAAAGTGATCGCCCGGTTTGACTTCGACGATGAAATCGGTGATCTGTACATGGATACCGAGGAAGGCCGGATTAAGGTGTGGGATGCGCAGAGTAACCTGGATTTTAATAGCTTTAAGGAAGCCGGTGTGGCTATTCTTCGGCTCACGATCGATACGGATGCCTTTACCGGCAAGCCATTGATCAATTTTAAGCCTTACTATTTTACCGTGGTGCCTTTTGCCGTAAACATCGATTTAATGTTCCCCAACGACAATACCGCCACAACCGATGATTTTGTTCTGCCAGGTGGTTTGTTCCAATCCACCCGGCAAACCAACTTTTTCTCGGTGGTGCCTGGTACCTCGGAATTAAAACCCTTTAAGGCCATTAATATGGTGGAAAGTACGCGGCCCAATGCAGAGGGCTGGGTTGCGGTGGACGTCATCGACCGCGATGCCGTCACGGGCGATGATTACGAAGTGAACTTCGAAAACGACGGTACCCTGTGGAATCTGGTCGATGTGTCCACCGGGGACACGCTGCTGGCCGATCAATCCTTTCAGGGACTTACCGGCACCGAATTTAATTTCCCGATCGTGGACGGTCTCTCGGTTCGGGTTTACAATGTGGAAGATCGCTTGAAATCGGTGGAAGCCAAGTTCGATTTTGAGCCTGGCGATACCCTCTGGTTCACCGGCCGCGAGAACTCCAATTTCAGCGATTCAGCGCTGTTCAACAACGGCATTGACTTTGTGAAGCTGGTTAAGGAAACACGTTCAGATTTCTCCGATTTCAACCCGCAGATCAAAAAACACGAGTATTTCCCCGTCATGGTGGTCTTCGATACCACCGAAAACTCTCAGGCCTATTACTGGCGGCGAAATTCACCGGATTTTTCCGACCGATGGTACCGCGGGTTGACGGAAACCTTCATTTCGGCTTACGACATCAGCGATCCGGAAAATCCGCGCAAGCTAAATGTTGCTTACAATTCCGTGAATGGACGGCTATTCTTCTCCAGTGGTAATCAGAACATGATTATTATTACCAGCACAGATTACGATACCAGCGACGTGTACAATCCTAACAACCCCAATCCCAGAAAAATTCAGGATGAAGCCTACATCGTGATGAACCTGGAGCTGATTCCCGGACACCAGTTAAAGGAAAATAGGGTAGAACTGACCATTACGCCCAATTATCCGAATTCGGATCTGGATGTGTTTCGGTTTTCCAGTAGCGATCTAAAGCCGGATGTGACTCAGGATGTACGCAAGCAGGTCCTGGATAAGGTTCGGGTGGTGCCCAATCCTTACTTCGCTTACAGTCCTTACGAAACCAGTTACGATACGCCCATTCTCAAATTCATTCACCTGGATACCGATGCCGAAGTAACCATACGGATATTCAATGTGGCCGGTCAACTGGTGAAAACTCTGGTCCGGCTAAAAGGTGGCCCGCCCGAAGTGAGCTGGAATCTGCGCAACGAAGCAGGGCTGAAAGTGGCTTCGGGCATGTACATCGCCCATGTGCAGGTTCCGGGTGTTGGCGAACGGATTCTAAAGTTCGGCATTGTCCAACGCGAAGAAAAGATCGATCAGTTCTGAGAAGTGGCTTATCGTGGGATGAGAAAAGTGAGAAGAGAAAACCTTAAACGGTGTGAGGGATAAAATGAAACGAACCATGTGCTTAATCGGCTTTGTGATTCTGCTAGCGGCCCAGATGAGTTTTGCCGGGGATCTTTCCCGCGTGGGCACCGTTGGCGGAACCCAGTTGCTGATTCCGGTTGGAGCGCGGTCCATAGCCTTGGGTGGCGGGGCTGTGAGCAATATTACCGGTGCAGAAGCCATCTATTGGAATCCCGCTGGGCTTTCGGCAGGCAATAAGTCCGAGCTGATGTTTAACAATATGCAATACATCGCCGGAATCGATCTGAATTACTTTGCTCTGGTTTACAATGGTGGCAATCTGGGTTCTTTTGGATTCGCCATTAAGAGCCTTGAATTTGGTACCATCGAAGAAACCACTGCCGAATTCCCTGACGGTACCGGCCGCACCTATTCCCCGACCAATGTGGTGGCAAATTTTACCTATGCCCGTCGCTTAACCGACCGGATTAACGCCGGTGTGACGTTCAAATATGTTTACGAGAGCATTATGCAAACCAGCGGCGCTTCCATTGCTTTCGACCTGGGCGTGCAGTATGCTTTCAATTCCAATCTACGGGTGGGCGTGGTCATGAAAAATGTGGGGACCAAAATGCGCTACGATGGGCGTAATTTGGAAACCAGTTTTCAAATTCCCGGCTCCACGCCTGACGCCGAAACCGGTAAATTCCGTGGTGTGGCCATTACAACGGATATCCCTTCTTTGTTTAGCTTTGGACTTACCTACAAACTGAACTTGAACGAGCAGAACTCTTTGTCGCTCAGCGGCGCTTTCAGTAACCTGAATGAAGCTTCTGATCAGATGTACGGAGGCGTAGAATACAACTTCAATAACTTCTTCTTCCTCCGCGGTGGTTACACCTATGATATTCAGCTGAATTCCGATGAGCAACTCTTTGGCGCAACCTTTGGTGCCGGATTGCGTTACAGCCTGGGTAATTTCGACTTTGTCTTCGATTATGCCTACCGCGATGTGAAGGACTTCTTCGACGCGAATCAGATTTTCACGGTCAAACTTGGATTGTAAATCGGATGAAAAGGCTGCCCAGAGTACTCTTTTGGGCAGCCTTTTTCGTTTTTGAGGGGTCGTCCAAAAAGTCCCGATTCTTGTGTGCTTATGCAAGCAACGCTTTCCACAGTACCGTGCTTTAGTTAATCCACCCCCATCCCGGGGTGTCCAAAAAGTCTTGAATGCTGTAATTTTAAGCAAACAATTCTTTCGCTTGCACAGGACTTCAGTCAACTCTCTGCCCAACTCCCTCTCTTGCCAAGAGGAGCCGGCGAAGGGGGTGACTTCCCTGAAACAATGACCGGGGCCCTTATTTTGCTAAAACCTTTGTATTTTGTTGAGAATTTGTTGCAAGCACTGCTTTCGTTCAAAACAATTCAGTGCAAAGTTGCGCAAGTTTGCACACTTTGCTTTATTTTTTCGACAGCCCCAGCAAAGTTACGCCTGAAGCGAGGCTTTAAACCGCATGTCGGTGCCTAAAAAGTTTTACCAATTCCGATTTATCCGATGTCCTCGAACAATTGGTTCTCTTCAGCAAAAACCTTCCACAGCCTATGCACTCGTGTTTTTGCGGTTTACTACTCCAGAAGAAAATTGAGCAGTGAAGCGCAGGAGAAAAAAGCAATTCGGCTAAATATTTGCCATTTTCCGGGAGGACATCATGAAATTGTTCTGCCTCAAAGACCGTACCAAGTTTTTACTCGCGATTGGTGTTGCCGGATGCTGTCTGCTCTCATTTTGCCTGTTTACTAACGAAGTGGCTGTTTTTCGCAAATACCTGGATAGCGATATCCCGTTTGTTTACCTGCTCCATCAATCAGTTCCGCCTAACTGGATTCCTTCCATTGATGCCGGTGCGCAGGCCTGGGAGGATGTTGTCTCTTCTTACTGGGAATTTGAGAATGGCGGACTGACCGCGGCCGATTCGGCGGCTCGGGATAGCATCAATCTGGTGTTTTTTGATTTCCAGGGGGTAAACTTTGCCCCAGGAACCAATGTGATCGCTTTTTCGCGAACCTTTACCGAAGGGAGTGGGATAAATTTTCATGCGGTGGAATCGGATTTGATCTGGAATGCCCGCGATTTTCCCCCCAGCCCGACCGGGGCCTCCGGCCAGCAGGATTTGCAGAGCGTGATTGCCCACGAATTCGGTCATCATCTGGGTATGGCTCACCAGGGGCCGGTGGGTGGTCCACCCGGTTGCGGAGAACTGATTATCGCTGCGACCATGTACGGGCAATCGGCCGCCGGCGATACCACCAAGCGTTCCCTACACATTCACGACAAAGCCGGGGTCTCGGTGTTGTATCCTGTGTGGAAATTGAATGGGAGCATCACCGATGCCGGTACCGGCCAACCGTTGTTAAACGCCGGCCTGCAAGCGGACACCGTGTTCGGCGCCATTCTGGGGCAGGTGGAACAGATTCCCGGCCAAAACCGCTGGGAAATCCCCGGTTTTGTAGTGAAGCGGTTTACTCTGGACTCCACGGCCGATTTTGACGTCACGGTGCTTGTGCCCCAGTTTACGTTAACGGCCTCGCGCTTTGGCTATCAGGACCAGAGCGTTCAGGTGCAGTTCGGCCCACCGGGAGGCATCGGGCAGACCGAGATTCAGACGGTTAATTTTGCCCTCTCCCCCAGTCCACAGGCACCGCTCAACCTGACGCTGAGGGATTCCCTGAGCAGTGCCGCGGTTAGCGGCCGGCTCCAGATTTTCGCCACCACGGACAAACCGGGCGTTCCCAGCCAGGCGCTGGTGGATACGCTGGTCGATTCAACCGGCCAGTTGAGTGTCAATTTACCGGCTGGGGAGGATTACCTGCTGGCGCTGGATCCGGTGGTACCCTATCCCGCCAGAACGATTGCGGTAAAAAATCATTCTCCTGGCGGCACCAACCTCGCCGTAAACTTTGCGCCGGCCCGGGTTTTGCTGGTGAACGACGACCTGGACGAGAGCTTTGAAAGTTTTTTTACCGAAAGTTTGCAGACGCTGAATGTCAGCTACCATTTATGGCGGATTTTTGAGGACGGGCCGGTGGATACCTCGGTTTTCGAGCTGTTTCCGGAGCCGCGCCTGGTTATTTGGTACACGGGCAACGCAAGCCAGAACGTGTTGAGTGATGCCGAACAGATCCAGCTTGCCGCTTACCTGGACGGTGGGGGCCGATTGTTTTTAAGCGGGCAAAATATTGTTGAAGCCAGCCCCACTGGAGCTCTGCTGAGCCGCCTGGGAATCGCTTTCGAGAAAAACGTTCTGCCGCCTCGCATTAAAGGGGTGCCGGGAGACGTCATTGGCAATGGACTGGTGCTGTCCTCGGTGGGTGGTGCCAATAACCAAAACTCCAAGGACGCGCTGGTAGTGGACAGTTCCCGAGCCACTGTGATTTTCACCTACGGGAATACTCCCATCGGCAATGCGGGTATCCGCGCCGCCGGTCCCGCGGACACCTGGCGAGTGGTAGCGCTGGGCTTCGGGTTTGAGGGAATTAACAACCAGAACGGCGAACGGGACCTGGTGCTCTCCCGGGTTCTGGCCTGGCTCAGTGGGGTGGTTACTGGTATCGAAGCCCCATCGGTTAGCCATGCGCAGCAACCGGATGCGATTCGACTGAAGCCGATGTACCCCAACCCCTTTAATCCTACCACGCTTGTGGAATTTGAGTTA
>RFHE01000167.1 GCA_003696445.1 Calditrichota bacterium
CGCAGCGGTCGTCAAGATGTCACCCTGAATGCATTCATTATTTCCGCCACTCCCTTTAACGACCTGCGCTTGTGGTATGGTGAGGGGAGTTTAGATCAGAAAAAATTTGCAGAAAAGCATATTCTGTTTCAGGAGCGCAACGCAGACTACGATTACATTCGATTGATTTTTAAAGAGTAAACAAGAGTCGTTGGCTTATTAACACAGATAAAATTTTTTTGTAAATATTATTTTTAACAGCAAACCTGACCACATAAAAAGGCGTGTGATGAACATGGATCTTTCTTTAGACACCCCCATCGGCATTGTTGGTGCCGGCACCATGGGCTCGGGCATTGCCCAAGTGGCGGCCACTGCGGGACATCCGGTTGTTATCCGCGACGTGAGCCGGGAAGTCCTCGAGGCTGCACGCCAGAAGATGGAAAAGCTGTTTGCCCGTCTGGTAGAAAAAGAAAAATTCACCGCCCGGCAGGCGGAACAGATCCTGGGCCGCATTCAATGGACGGTGGACTGGGAGCCCTTTCGCCGCTGTGCGCTGGTCATCGAGGCCGTGGTGGAGGACCTGTCGGTTAAAAAGCAGGTCTTTCAGGCCCTGGAGCAGGTGGTTGCCCCGGAAGCCTTGCTGGCCACCAACACCTCCTCGCTGTCGGTCACCAGCATTGCTGCGGCCTGCCGGCACCGCGAGCGCGTGCTGGGACTGCACTTTTTTAATCCGGCGCCTCTGATGGCCCTGGTGGAGGTGGTGCCCGGACTGGACACCGCCAGCGAGGCCGTTCAATCGGCCCGGGCGTTGATGGAGCGCTGGGGGAAAACCCCGGTGACCGCCAAGGACACCCCGGGCTTCATCGTCAATCGGGTGGCGCGGCCCTTTTACGGGGAGGCGCTGCGCATCCTGGAAGAAGGGCTGGCCGATGAAGCCACCATCGACTGGGCGATGAAAGAACTGGGCGGGTTTCGCATGGGGCCCTTTGAACTGATGGACCTGATCGGCAACGATGTGAACCTGAAAGTCACTGAAACCGTCTGGAAGGCCTTCTTTTTCGATCCCCGCTATCGCCCTGCCTTCACCCAGCAGCGGCTGGTGGAGGCCGGTTATCTGGGCCGGAAGACCGGGCGGGGCTATTACGACTATCGGGAAGGCGCGGTACGGCCGGAGCCCAATCGCGATCAGCAGTTGGGCGAAGCCATCCTGTTTCGCATCCTGTGCATGTTAATTAACGAAGCGGTGGATGCGGTGTTCTGGAAAATTGCCTCCGTCGAGGGAATCGACCTGGCCATGACGCGAGGGGTCAACTATCCGAAAGGCCTGTTGCAATGGGCCGACGAACTGGGACTGGAAAATGTGCTGGCCCAGCTGGAAGCCCTCCAGGCCGAGTACGGTGAGGATCGTTACCGGCCCTCCCCCTTATTGCGAAAAATGGTTCGAGAAAAGCAGACATTTTACGGCACACTGGTTTAAAAGCAAGGCGAGGGTGTAATGGCTGTTCGGGAAAAATTTGATTTGAGTGGCAAAGTTGCCATCGTGACTGGAGCGAGCCGTGGCATTGGTCTGGCGGTGGCCAGGGGGCTGGCCGAATTTGGCGCCCGGGTGGTGGTGAGCAGTCGCAAGGCCGAAGCGCTGGAGCAGGTTGTTGCGGAGCTGTCCGCAGAAGGGCTGGACGTCCGGGCGGTGCCCTGTCATGTGGGCCATCCGGAAGAGCGGGACAATCTGGTTCAGCAAACCCTGGCCGCCTACCGGCGGATCGACATCCTAGTCAACAATGCCGCCACCAATCCCGTTTACGGGCCGGTGGAGCAGACCGATCAACGAGCGTTTCAGAAAATCATCGAAGTCAACGTGCAGGGTGCCCTGGAGCTGAGCAAGCGGGTGTTTCCGGTCATGAAACAGGCCGGTGGCGGGGCCATCGTCAACATCAGTTCGGTGGACGGATTGCGGCCCGATCGAGGGCTGGTACTGTACAGCATGAGCAAGGCCGCCCTGATTAATCTGACCCAGGGCCTGGCCCTGGAGTGGGGACCGTATGGCATCCGGGTCAATGCCATCTGTCCGGGACTGATTCAGACCCGCTTCAGTGCGGCCCTCTGGCAGAATCCCCAGATTCGCCGGCAGGTGGAAACGCGCCTGCCGCTGGGGCGAATCGGCCAGCCGGAGGAGGTGGCCACCCTGGCCGTCTTTCTGGCCTCCGATGCCGCCAGTTACTGCACCGGCGGCGTCTACGTGGTGGACGGCGGCCACATGATTGTTTGAACAATTGACCAGGTCAACTTTAGCTGAGAGGGACAGGGAGCCCATCGATGGCATCTGAAAACAAGGCCGTGGAACTGGCCCTGAGAAGCGTTCACCACATGCTGGAAAACGATCCTTTCAGCCAGTGGCTGGGCGTGGAAATTGTGCACCTGGCCCCCGGGGAAGTCACCCTGGAGATGGCGGTGCGCCGCGAAATGCTGAACGGCTTCGGCGTCATTCACGGGGGCGTGCTCTTTGCCCTGGCCGACAGCGCCTTCGCCTTTGCCTCCAATTCGCACGGTCGGGTGAGCCTGGCCCTGGAATGCAACATCACCTTCATGGAAAAAGTCCTGGAAGGGGATCGGATCCAGGCCGTGGCCAGGGAAGAGCGATGCGGCCGGCACATCGGCGTGTACACCATCACCCTGTTGCGCAACGGCCGGGAAAAGGTGGCCCTGTTTCGGGGCAGCGTCTTTCGTACCGGACGACCGGTCGTCGAAACTGAATGAGGGGTTCGGAGATGCCTGAAGCCACCACCGGCAGTCCGGGCGGCGCTCAGGGAACAGAAATTGCGGCAGCTGGTGAGCTGCCTTTCAGGCAGAAAACAGCTGGAACATAGAAAAAGGAGAACACAAGATGCGCGATGCCTTTATTGTAGATGGCCTGCGGACCCCGATCGGCAAATTTGCCGGCAGCCTGTCGCCGGTCAGGGCGGACGATCTGGCCGCGCTGGTCATTCAACGGCTGCTGGAACGCCATTCGCAGCTCGATCCGGCCGCCGTGGATGACGTCATTTTCGGTTGTGCCAACCAGGCCGGCGAGGACAATCGCAATGTGGCTCGCATGGCCCTGTTGCTGGCCGGATTGCCTCACACCGTTCCCGGTGAGACGGTGAATCGGTTGTGTGCTTCGGGCATGAGTGCCGCGGTCAACGCCGCCCGCGCCATTCGTCTTGGCGACGGCGATCTTTACATTGCCGGTGGGGTAGAGCACATGACCCGGGCCCCGTTTGTCATGAGCAAGGCACCCGCGCCGTTCTCGCGCCAGGTGGAGGTGTACGATACCAGCATCGGCTGGCGGTTCGTCAATCCCAGAATGAAAGCCCTGTTTGGAACCGATTCCATGGGCGAGACGGCGGAGAATCTCGCCGAGCAGTTCAAAATTGCCCGGGAGGATCAGGATCGATTTGCCCTGCGCAGCCATCAGAAAGCCGCAGCCGCACGGGAGAGCAAGCGCCTGGCCATGGAAATCACCCCGGTGGAAATTCCCCAGCGCAAAGCACCGCCCATTTTGTTTGAACACGACGAATTCATTCGCCCGGATACCAGCCTGGAGAAGCTGGCCAAGCTTCGCCCCGCCTTTCGCGAAGGGGGAACGGTGACGGCCGGTAATTCCTCCGGCATCAACGACGGCGCCTGTGCGCTGCTCATTGCCTCCGAGGCAGCGCTGAAGCGCTTTGGGCTGGCGCCCAGGGCGCGGATTGTAGCCTCGGCGGTGGTGGGCGTGGAACCGCGGATCATGGGCATCGGCCCGGTACCGGCCACCCGAAGGCTACTGGCCCGTACCGGCCTTTCGCTGGATGAAGTGGACATCATTGAATTGAACGAGGCCTTTGCCGCCCAGAGCCTGGCCTGCCTGCGCCAGCTGGGCCTGGCCGATGACGATCCCCGGGTGAACCCCAATGGCGGCGCCATCGCCCTGGGACACCCGCTGGGCATGTCCGGAGCCCGGCTGTTGCTTACCGCCGCTTTGGAGCTGCACCAGCGCCAGGCGCGCTACGCGCTGTGCACCATGTGCGTGGGCGTGGGACAGGGAATGGCCACCCTGCTGGAGCGAGTGTAAACGGCCCGACGAGCCGTTCAGCGAGGCGCTTTTCCCTTGAAAATCCGGAGCCAGGCCGCCAGATTACTGGGGGCAG
>RFHE01000168.1 GCA_003696445.1 Calditrichota bacterium
ACTTTTACACAGCCTTTTCACCTGGAAATAAAAGACTTGCTGCCACAGGTCTCTCTGAGAGTGGATTAAATGGAGCGTGGCAAGATATGGCTTGGCAAATTGGGATGCGGTGAGTATATTGAGTTTAGGCTGCCGATATACCGGTACCGAAGCTGCCTAAATCTGCTTGCCCGGATTCCGCTACCGTTGACGCGACAATTTAACCATCTGGTGTAGCCATGCGAACGAAGCACAGAACTCTACCACTTTCCCAACTGGTTCAGCAAGCCGATCGGCTGAATGGTATTTCCAGACGGGAACTCAATCCTGGCGATTGTCTGGTGATTAAAACCCGAAATTCAACTTATCTGCTCCAGAAAGTGGGTGAGGAGATTTTTGAGGTATCCGGTGGTTGGTTCGAGCGGAACGGATTATCCCCCATTCGACTCGCTGTTCGGGGGTGCACCTGGGGTGGCAGCGCCATTAAAATGGACCTGGTGGCGGCCTGCGGTTTGCATCTCGAATTTGGCAATAACCTGATTACCTCGCCCATTCAACGCATCATCCATTTTCCTGTAGCAACCCTGAACTGAGAATCGGACTGGTTTTTGCACGGATTCTACAGTCCGGCTAAAAATTCCCGGCGGTTCCATCGAAAAATTTGGAATCTCTGCCTCCAGGCTGTATCTTGACAGTGCCGGATTGGTTGAACCCGCGGTTGGCTGTAAATTCGTGAATTGCAGCGTGTCGTCCTTTGCCTTACCGGAAACCCTCTGGCCCTGCTTTTTAGATAACCAGGCCCATAAGGGCAACAATCTTGGCCAGCGTTTTCACCGCAGGCGTTCCTCTCGGACCGGATAGCCCTGCGGAGCCAGCCTTTAACCGATGGCTACCTCCTATCCTACTCCGGGTCGTGGAGAAAGGGGAATGACCATGTTCATGCGCTTTGTTCAGTTTAAGATCAAATCGAATTTCTTTCGTTATTTTAAAGATTTTTTTCAGCAGGAGGTCATCCCGCCTCTCAAGGCCACGCCGGGTTGTCATTTTGTTGGGCTGATTCAGGGGACCCATCAGCCGGAAGAATGTGTGTTTTTAACCCTCTGGCAGTCCTTTGCTTCGGCGGAGGCCTTTGAGAAAAGCCAGTCGTTTTCTGCCGTAATCGAGAAGGCCCGGCCATACCTGGCCGAATCTGCCGAATGGAAGGTGCAGCTGGGTCGTGATATGAGGCTGGAGTATCGCCCTACTCCGGAGGAGCCGGTATTTAAGCAGCTCAGCGTGACTGAGGGGGTAAAGGCGCCGGAAGAAAAGCCGGGCCCGGCCGAACGGATTCATGTTCGTATTGTCGCCGCCCGGATTCAGAGAGGCAAAATGGCCGAATTCCGTCGCCTGTACCGGCGCGTCATCCTGACCTCGTTAAAAAAGACGCCCGGTTGCCGATTCGCTTTTTTAACCGAAAACCTGCAGGAAGACGAAGAAATTCTCTCCATCACCATCTGGGACAGCCTGGCCGACGCCCGGAACTACGAATCCAGCGGGCAATTTGGTGCCCTGGTTCGCCGGGTCCAGCACACCTTTGCCGGCCTTTACCGGTGGAAAATGGCGCTGGAAAAAGACCACCCCATGGAGATTGTCACCACGGCGGATCTGACCGTCAGCCATTACAATCTGGTAACCGGTCAGCGGTTTTCCTGAACAAAATAAGACCGGTGCTGAACCCGGCCAGCGTGGGGGGCGAACCGGCCGTTCGGGGTTCGGTCGATTTATTTGTAAAAGGAACAAACAAATTGGTAGCCGGCACCGTAACTTGTATGTAGCGCACTTGCATTAAGGAAAGACCACCAGACATGCCCGCCATTGCCCGAATGCCTTGGCGCAGATCAGATTCCAGGGACGGTTCATGTGGTAGATGTCAGCGATGCCGGAGAACCGGTGGCTGGAGCCCCGGTCGCCTCGGTTTTTGCGCTAAAAGGAACGTGGAGGTGTTTTGAATCATGGAAGTCGGTCAACCTTTTTTACATTATCGCATTCGAGGCAAGCTGGGTGAAGGCGGCATGGGTACCGTGTATCGGGCGGAGGACACCCGCCTGCAACGCCCGGTGGCCATTAAATGCCTGACCCTTCAATTAAAAAACCGAGCCGTGGAGCGCAAACGTTTTCTTGTGGAAGCGCGCGCCGCCGCCGCCCTCAATCATCCCAACATTACTACCGTTTATGCCGTGGAAGAGCTCGATGGCGAACTCTTTATTGTCATGGAATATGTGGAAGGGGAAGACTTAAGTCGGCTCATTGCTTCACAGGGTCGGCTGGAGCCCGGCCGGGTTCGGGCCATTGGACTGGAGGTTGGTGCCGGCTTGCTCGCTGCTCATCAGAGCGGTGTTCTTCACAGGGACGTGAAGTCATCCAACATCATGCTGACCGAGGCGGGCAATGCTAAAATCATGGACTTTGGTTTGGCCCGCCGGACCGTGGACCCTCACTTAACCACCCCGGGTGCCACCGTAGGTACCATTCATTACATGTCCCCGGAGCAGGTGCGGGGCGAAACGGTAGATGCCCGCTCGGATCAGTGGGCCTTCGGGGTCGTGCTCTACGAGTGCTACAATGGACGGCTCCCTTTCGACGGAGCCTATCCACCGGCCATCATGTACGCCATCGTCAACGAGGACATGCAGGCTTTCTCTGCCTCAGCCGGCAATGGGACATCCAATCTGGTTCCGGTAATCAAACGATGTTTGCAGAAAGATCCTGAAAAACGCTACCCGAGCATGGCTGAGTGTCTGGAGGCGTTGCGGAGCGGGCAGCGTTCGGCAAGCGTTACCATTCCAGTTTCCGTGCAGTTTAAGACGCTGACGCAAAAGGCAGCCGGCGCGCTTCGTTCGCCGGTCGTGCTGGGTTCCCTGGTTGTGGCACTGTTATTGAGCCTGGCACTGGTGACGTTCTTTTTCACCCGGCCGCCCGGTACGGATGCTGTGGCAGTGGCGGGCGGTGCTCAACAGCTGGTGATTTTACCCATCGAGAACATTGGCGGGGACCGGGCTCAGCAGGCCCTCTGCCGGGGGCTTGTGGAGTCGCTAACCAGTTCGGTGGGACAGATGAACAAATTTTACGGCAGCCTCTGGGTGGTGCCGGCCAGCGAAGTCCGCAAAAACAAGGTAAGCAGTCCCTCGGAAGGACTCCATCAGTTTAAGGCCAACCTGGCCGTGACCGGAAGCCTGCAAAAACTGCCCGATCTTTACCGATTGAGCTTGAATTTAATTGACGCCGTCCATTTGCGGCAGATCAGCGCCACGGTCATGGACATCCGGGCGGATCAGATCTCGGCGCTTCAATCCCGGGCCGTAGAATGGCTGCTCCAGGCGCTGTCGCTAAAAGTGAATCCGGAAGCCAGAACCGCCCTGGAGGATCAGGCCTCCAGAGAACCCGGTGCTTTTGAGTTCTATTTGCAGGGGAAGGGCTATTTGAGCTACCCGTTGACCTTACAAACCGCCGAGGCGCCCATCACGCTGTTCAAAAAGGCGATCCAGTCGGATTCTGCCTACGCCCTGGCTTATGCCGGATTGGCCGAAGCCTACTGGCGCAAGTATATCCTGGATCAGGATCCTCGCTGGCCGCTCCTGGCTACAGAAGCCGCTCTGAAAGCCATTTCCCTGGATTCCAGTTCCGCCCCTATCCGGGTCAGCGTTGGGAACATGTATCTGGGTACCGGACGCTACGCCCAGGCCGAAAAGGCCTTTCGTACGGCCTTGGCCATCGATCCGAACGATCCGGAAGCCTATCTGGGAGTTGCTCAGGCGCTGGAACGGAGTGACCGGCTCGAACAGGCCGAGCGTTACTATTACAAAGTCATCGAGCTGAAACCAGAATACTGGGGGTATTACAACAGCCTGGGCAAGTTTTATTTCCGAACCGGTCAGCTGCACAAAGCCGCCCGCCAATTTAAGCGGGTCGTTGAACTTAGCCCGGATAATTTAAAAGGCTACATGAATCTTGGCGCCGTTTACTACCGGCTGGAAGACTGGGAGAAGGCCGAATCCATTCTGGAGCACGCTTTGACCATTGGTACCGATTATGGGGTGATGAATAATCTGGGTTCAGTCTATTTTATTCAGGGCAAGTACGAAAAGGCTTACGAGATATACGAAAAAGTAGCCTCCCTGCGGCCCCTTGAGCACTCAGCCTGGGGCAACATGGGATCGGCCTCCCTTTGGATTCCGGGCCGGGAATCCCAGGTCGTCCCGCTTTACCGGAAAGCCATTGAGCGAGCCGAAATTGCACGCACCATCAATCCCAATGATCCCGAATTGCTGATCTGGTTGGCCCAATATTACTCGATGGTGGGCGACACAGCCCGCTCGCTGAATCTGGCCAGGCAGGGCCTTAGCATTTCTCCGGAAAATGTCATGGTCCTTTACGGGGCGGCGGCGGCCTACGAAAAGTTGGGCTACCGCAAGGAGGCGCTCAAATACATGGGCCAGGTGATGGCACGCGGTTACGGTGCAAGCGAAATTCGAAAGCAACCCGAGTTTCGCGCCCTGGTGGCCGATCCACGCTTCGATGAGGTGGTGGCCCGAGTGGCTGCCGGCAAAAAAGCCAAGTAGTGATCGGCAGGACTGGACGCGCATCCTTGCGGCGGCCTGCAAGAAAGA
>RFHE01000169.1 GCA_003696445.1 Calditrichota bacterium
GCCACAGCCGGGCATTGATCTGCCGGGCGGGCTGGTAGCGGCCCGGTTCGGTGAGCACATCTCCGCGGTGGATTTGGTCCAAGGTCAGATCGGCCAGGTTTACCGCCGCCCGAAAGCCGACCCGAACCCGCCCCACTTCCTGCTCGTGGGTCTGCAGGCCCCTGACCCGGGAGAGGCGGCCCGAGGGCTGGACTTCCACCTGCTGGCCGCTTTTCAGGCTGCCACCCAGTACCGTGCCGGTGACCACCGTGCCGAAGCCATGGGCGCTGAACACCCGGTCCACCGGCAGGCGGAACACTTCGGTGTCCTGCCGGGAGGGAACGCGTGCCAGTTCGTTCAACAGGACTTCCCGGAGCTGCTCAATTCCCTGTCCGCTGGCCGCAGAGGTGAAGACGATGGGCGCCCGGGGAAAAGGCGAGTCCTGCAGCAAGCTGCGCACATCTTCGCTTACCAGCTCCAGCCATTCCTCATCCACCAGATCCACCTTGGTAATGGCCACCACCCCGTGCTGAATCTGCAGCAGCCGCACGATGTCCAGGTGTTCGCGCGTCTGAGGCATTACCCCATCGTCTGCCGCCACCACCAGCAACACCAGGTCGATGGTGCTGACCCCGGCCACCATGTTCTTGATCAGCCGTTCGTGTCCGGGAACGTCGATGATGGTGATGTTTTCGCTCAGATGGGCGAATCCCAGATCGATGGTTATTCCGCGGGCTTTTTCCTCGGGCAGCCGGTCGGTGTCCACTCCGGTCAGGGCTTTTACCAGGGCGGTTTTGCCGTGGTCGATGTGTCCGGCCGTTCCGATGACGTACTGGCGATTGGGATCCAGCAACGGCACAGATTCTTTTTTCATCGCTCCCGAAAAACTTTTCTGTAAAGATGGTTTATCCATCAGAAACGGGAAAGGGAAAAATGGGTTCCCTGTTAGCCGGCAAACCGGGCGACAGCAAAGCGGAGGGCGTCCACCAGAATGGGCAGTTCCTCTTCCTGGACGGTGCGCAGGTTGAGCATGAGGGCATCCTGCTGGACGTAACCCACCACGGGAGGGGTATGGGCGCGCAATTGAGCGGCCAGCCAGTTTGGGGAACGGCGGGGCAGCGCCACCTGAAGGGTCACGGAAGGAATGGCCTCCAGGGGCAGGGCGCCGCTGCCCATCTGGGATTCGGTTTCACACACCGCAATCCGAAGCGGGGTGTCCAGCAATTGCTGGCGCACCCAGTTCGCCCGGGCCTCCAGAATTTCCTGAGAGATGGCCAGCATGCGGTAAACGGGCAATTGCTCGGCGATTTTTTCCGGTTCCAAGTAGGCCCTCAACGTGGCGCCCAGGGCGGCATAGGTCAGCTTGTCGCAGCGCAGGGCCCTGGTCAGATGATTTTTTTTGATCTTCTTCAAGTACTGGCTTTTGCCCAGAATGATGCCGGCCTGAGGGCCGCCCAGGAGCTTGTCCCCGCTGAAGGTGACCACATCCACGCCCTGGCTCAGGACCTCGGAGACCACCGGTTCGGCCGGCAGATTCCAGCGGGTTAAATCCACCAGGGCGCCGCTGCCCATGTCGTAAATCAGGGGCAGGTTGTGCTGGTGGGCCAGCGACACCAGTGCGGTCAGCTCCACCTCCTTGGTAAATCCCAGAATCCGGTAGTTGCTGGTGTGGACTTTCAGGATGGCGCCGGTTCGGGGAGAGATGGCCTGCTGGTAGTCACTCAGATGGGTTTTGTTGGTGGTGCCCACCTCAACCATTTTTGCTCCGGAGGCCTTCATCACATCGGGCATGCGGAAGGCCCCGCCGATTTCGACCAACTCGCCCCGGGAGATGGGCACCTCCTTTCGCCGGGCCAGGGAATTGAGCACCAGTAACACGGCGGCGGCATTGTTGTTGACCACCAGGGCTTCTTCGGCACCGGTAAGCAAGCGGAGCAGATCTTCCACATGCTGCACGCGATGGCCACGGCGGCCGGTGGTCAGATCGATTTCCAGATTGCAGTAGCTGAGTGCATCCAGCAGTTCCGCACGGGCCTGTCGGCTCAGGGGGGCACGCCCCAGATTGGTGTGCAGGATGATGCCGGTGGCATTGACCACAAAGTTCAACGAGGGCCGGGCCAGGGTGGCCAGCCGGCTCAGAATGCGCCGACGGAGGGTTGGTTCTACCTGATCCGCTTGCATTCTGGCACGCCCGTTGCCATCCAGGATTTCTTCCCGCAACCGCTCGATTTCCTCCTGAACAATTCGTTTAACAAATGGCGGGGAAACGGCAAACGGGGCGACATCCAGGTCCTGAAGCAAGCTCTGAACCGAAGGGATGGCACGGAGCAGCGGCTGGGCATTATCCGGCGACTTCATCGGGCACCCGAACATCCGGCTTGATTTTCTCGATGCGCACCTTCAGAATCCGGTTTCTGGCCACCCGTTCCACAACAAAGCGGTAGCCATTGTACTCCACCGTGTCGTTTTCCTTGGGCAGCGAGCCCAGCAGGCTGAGGATGAACCCACTGATGGTTTCCACGCCCTCTTCGGTAGGCAGGTTGAGGTGCAATTCCTCGTTCACCTCCTCCAGGGACATCCGGCCGTCCACCCGGTAAGTGTTTTCGTCCAGGCGGGTAAACAGGGGGGCTTCGCGGTCGTATTCGTCCTGAATTTCTCCCACGATTTCTTCGATAATGTCTTCCAGGGTTACCAGGCCGGCCACACCGCCGTATTCGTCCACCACAATGGCCATGTGGGTGCGCTGGCTCTGGAATTCGCGCAGCAGTTCGTCAATTTTTTTCTGCTCCGGCACAAAGTAGGCCGGCCGCACCAATTTTTCCAGCTGGATGCGCTCCTTGGAGCGGCGGGTCAGATAGGGTAAGAGGTCCTTTACGTACAGAATGCCGATAATGTTGTCGATGCGCTCCTTGTAAACAGGGATCCGGGAGTGCATTTTGGATTTAAACAGCTTCATCAAATCGTTCAGGGTGCTGCCCGCCTCCACGCACACCATATCCGGGCGAGGAACCATGATCTCCTTGACGGTGGTTTCGCCGAACTCGAAAATGCTGTGAATCATTTCCTTTTCTTCTTTCTGCAACGTCCCGTGTTCCTCGCCCACTTCCACCAGCGTTTTCAGTTCCTCTTCGGAGAGCAGGGTTTTGTCCTCGGCAAAGCCGATCTTCTGCTGCATGAAGTTGGTAAAGCGAGCAAAAAACAGGCTGATGGGAAACAGCAGATAGAAGAAGAAGCTGAGCAACCGGCTGGCCCGGCAGGAGAAACGCCGCGGGCTGCGCACCGCGATCACTTTGGGTAAAATTTCGGAGGTAATTAAAAGTACCAGAGTAACCACGAGCACATCCACCATAACACCGATGCGTTGATCCACGCCCAGCGTCTGGCAGATTCGGGTGGTGAGGATAGCCGCCACCGAAGCCGTGGTGACGTTGGCCAGGGTATTGCCCAGGACAATGGTGATCAGCAGCTGGCGAGGGGTCTTCATCAACTGGGCCACCCGCTGTTCTGCGGTATCCTGAGAATGGGAAAAGCTTTCCAGGGTACCCGCGGAGAGGGAAAAGTAGGCCGTTTCCGAACCGCTAAAGAAGGCCGACAGAGCCAGAAGAACCAGGAAAAGAACGATGTAGAAGGCGATGTCTATCAAGTTCGACTGATTTCCTCAACTTAAGACCGACAAAAAATATACACGCTAAAAATTTCGATTTCCAGCTTTTAGCACGACTCACTCCAAAAACGCTTCCGTAGGGGCCAGGGTTTTTAAAATCTGATCCTCTTTCTGGCGCATGACCTTACGCTGGGCTTCGGTCTCGTCGTCCAGCCCTTTCAAATGCAACAGGCCATGGGCAATGAGCCGCAAAATTTCCTCCGCCAGAGTAACGCCGAACCTCTGCGCATGTTTCCCGGCACGGTCCAGGGAGATGTAAATTTCTCCTTCTATGTCTTCCTGATCGCCTAGATTAAAGGTCATTACGTCGGTGTAGGTATCGTCGTTCAGGAAGCGGGCATGGAGCTGGCGCAGGTACTCGTCGTTCACCAGGATGATGTGGACATGGCTGGCCGGGATCTGTTCTTGTTGGAGGACGGCCTGCACAAAAGCCTTGAGCGGCTTTTGTTTCAGGCGAAGGTCCACCTCATGCAGGCTGATCTGAATCCGTGGCTTCTGCTTCATGGTCGTGGCTGGTGGCGGCTGCCGGCGCCGGCTTGGCGCTCTTGCTCTCGCTCTGTTTGCTGCCTGGATTGACCGCCGCCTTTTCCGCAGCGCGCAGTTTTTCCGCCTTCTTCTCGCCCGGCTCACCGGGATATTCGATCCGCGAATGGTGAATGCCCACCAGAATGGGAACGAAGGCTTCTTTGATCTGATTAATTTCGCGCAGCGTCAGGTCCGACTCGTCCAACTGGCCCTCTTTAATCTTTCGTTCCACCAGCGAGTCCACCAGGCTGCGAATGCGCTGGGGGGTGGGATTCTGCAGGGTGCGGCAGGCCGCTTCGACGGTATCGGCCAGCATGGCAATGGCGGTTTCCTTGGATCGGGGCTTGGGGCCGGGATAGCGAAACTGGTTTTCGTCGATTTCTTTGGGATCGCCGGTCTCCAGGGCCTTGTTGTAAAAATAGGTGATCAGACTGGTGCCGTGATGTTCGGGAATAAACTGCTTGACCGCCCGGGGCAACTTGTACTGATCGGCCAGTTCCAGACCCGCTTTCACGTGATTGATTAAAATCAGGGCGCTCATGCGCGGGGAAAGGGTGTCGTGCCGGTTCAATGCGCCCATCTGGTTTTCAATGAAATATTCCGGTTTGGTCATTTTTCCGATGTCGTGATAGTAGCAGCCCACCCGCGTCAACAGCGCATTGGCCCCCACTGCAATGGCAGCCGCTTCGGCCAGATTTCCCACCAGGATGCTGTGGTGAAAGGTGCCCGGCGCTTCCACAGAAAGCCGCTTGAGCAGCGGATGGTTGAGGTCCGAGAGCTCCAACAGGGTAATATCGGTAGTCACATCGAAGGCACGCTCGAACAGGCCGATCAGAAAATAGACGGCGGTGGGCGTCAGCACAGCATTGGGTAACCCGTAATAGAGCAGGGTGCGCAAGATCTTAATCCCGGACTCAAAATGAATGAAGCCGTTCACCAGGTCCACGCCCAGGTAGGCCACAACCACCAGTAAAATGGCTCGGAACATGTGCATGCGATGGCGGATTTTCTGTACCGAGTAGAGGGCTACGCTGCCCACCACAATGGCCATAAAGCCCAGCAGGTAGTCGTTGCTATTGGATGCTCCCACCACCAGGGCGGTGACCACCGCGCCGATGAATGCGGTCTGGGCATCGAGCAATATGGATAACAACATGGGGGCCAGGATGATGGGAATGCTCCAGGGCGGCCAGTTCAGCACGTGGACCACCAGATAGGCCACCCAGAATTGGAGTAACAAAATCAAGGTTATCAGGCCGAACATCTTGTTGTTGGAGATGAATTCCCGCCGGTAGTAAAACAGGAACAGGCCCAGCAGGATTAAAACGGCGGCGCTGAACAGGACTTTGCCCAGCTGAAAACGAAACGTTTCCCAGCGTCCTTTTTGCGCTGAGCGCTCCCGCAAGGCAATGTCCAGAGATTGCAACTTGCGGTAAACGTCTTCGGTGACGATTTCGTGGCTGTCGATGATTCGCTGGTTTTTGTAAACAAAACCGCGCGTTTGCGGCACGTCGTGGACGGCCTTCTCCTTACGCGCTTCGGTAATTTTGGCATTGTAACTCAGGTTGGGGAAAAGCATGGCCGGAATCAGGTAATTGGCGATTTCCAGTTCCGGAGCCCCTTCGGGATATTGATTTTGAAGAAACAGGTACACGTGGGTGGCTGCTTCTTTCAAATCGAACACCTCATCCCGGCCCACCACCTCTTCGATCCCGTTATCCTGGATGGCGATCTGCTTTTCCTGAATTTCCGCTTTGCTGCGATCCAGAATGCCGCGGCTGTAAGCCTCGGAAATGCCCTGCAGCAGGTTGTTCTCGAACTGATTTAATCGTTTGGACTTGTACAGAGTAAAAAGTTGGGCGATGGTCCGCTGGTTCAGATTAACGGCATATTTGAGAAAAATATTCTGAACGAAGCTGTCCACTTCGGCGGATTGAAACTCGCCTTTGTTCATCTGTTCCAGAGCGGCGCTGTTCAGGGGATGTTGCTGGAAAAATTCCCGGATGTTTTTAAAAAAAGAGCGGAGCCGTAACTGTTGCTGGGAGGGCACCTTCTTATCGATGGAAAAAACCGGCGGCACATTCAGCCAGGCTTCCCTGCGCTCGGCCTCCAGCTCCTCGGGCGTTTTGATGATGGGGAAGGTAAATGGTGCAATAATTTCTTCCGGGGCGATGCTACCCACGGTCAAATTTCGGTATTCAAAGGGCCGCTCCGAGGGTAATACCCAAAAAATGGTAAATCCTAATGAGAGGATGAACAGGAACTTTAGTAAAAAATTGTCCAGGGTGGTTTTGAACACCCGTTTGCTTTGCAACCAGCAAACCAACTGGTTCCAGAGCTCATGCCATTGTTTTTTGACCATGGGTAAACAGTCCGATGTTTAATTGCCGTTCAATTTAAGCGAACAGGGTAGAGCAAACAAATACTTCAGCAGGATTAAACGGCGGGTTTGGTGAATGGGTTGCAGGGGGGATCGGGTGAAAACAATCAATTCGGTGCGGGTCTGTAAGCCGAATTCTGTCTCCCGCGTTGGGCGGGAGGGCGATCATTTCTCTGCGCGGCCTACCCGGGAGTGCTGAGGGCGGTGCCCTCAACGAGGCGAGCCACCTCGCCTTCCCCGAAGGGAAGGTCCTCCCCTATTTGGCCTTGCTCCGGATGGGGTTTGTCCAGCTCGGGCGTTACCGCACTCCCCGCTGGGAGCCTCCCACTCGGGAGCCGACCGGTGGGCTCTTACCCCGCCTTTTCACCCTTACCCCGCACCCA
Source organism: Calditrichota bacterium (assembly GCA_003696445.1). Lineage (GTDB taxonomy): Bacteria > Calditrichota > Calditrichia > RBG-13-44-9 > J042 > J042. The sequence continues at coordinate 6,932 of RFHE01000169.1, forward strand.
TCTCAAACCAGCAGAGGATTTTTTGCTTCCGCAATTAAACAGTCCTACTATTGCTCCATTTTTACAATCTGACTTTGCCGGTTTGAGATAGGTGCGGGGCGGTATGGTTTCTGTGACACTTTCCGTCTCCTGCTGCTTTGGCAACAGGAGCCCTGGATTCACTCCAGGCATCCCGCTCTGCGGAGTTCGGACTTTCCTCTCCGCCCACAGGGGCGGAGCGATCGCCCGACCCGCACCGAATTGTTTCCTTAACTGGTATTCTCCAACGCAGCATATGGTTCCCGGGGTGCTCAGTCTTCCACCCACACCAGGATCCGGCCGCAGTGCTCGCAGGTGTAGATGCGGTTGGATTCGCGAATCTCAACGATTTTTTGCGGCGGGATTACCGAGAAACATCCCCCGCAGGAACCACGCTGAACGGCGGCAACGGCTACCCCCCCCTTGGCCTTCCGGATGCGATTGTATTGCCGCAAAAACCGTTCTTCGATGGTTTGTTCGACGACGTGGCGTTCTTTTAACAGCTGTTGCTCTTCTTCGCTGGTTTGCTGTTCTATTTCTTTTAATTCTTTCTGGTACTCCTTGAGCTGCTCTTCCAGGCGGGCCGTTTCTTCTTCCAGTTCCTTAATCTCATTTACAAATTGTTCCTCATCCTCCAGGGTCTGCATCACTTTGTTTTCCAGATCTTCGATCTCAATTTTCTTGTTTTCAATTTCGGTGGAAATAGCGTCGTACTCTTTATTGGTTTTTACCTGAAAGAGTTGATCTTCGTATTTTTTTAGCTGGGCTTTGCTGGCCTCGATTTCCACTTCAAACATTTTTCGATCATGTTTCAATTTTTCGATCTGGGCATTCAGCTCGGCTATTCGATCCTGCTTTTCTTTCAAATCCTCTTCAATGCGCTCAATCATGGCCGGCAGATCGCCTTTTTGCAGAACCAGCTGGTCCAGCCGCGTATCGATTTGTTGGAGTTTTATTAAATTGGACAGCACGCTTTTCAACGGTTATTCCTCCTCATGCCTTTTATTTAGATAAAAAAAAGGTGCACTTTGAACTTTCAGTGCACCTTTTGGAGTTGCCGATAGAAAAAAAGTTACAGTGTACGGGACTTTTCTTTTCAACAATGTCTCCTTGTTTTGTTGTGGGCCCACCAGGACTCGAACCTGGGACCAGTCGATTATGAGTCGACCGCTCTAACCAACTGAGCTATGGGCCCAATAGCGCAAAAATTTAGAATTCGGCCCTTATTAAATCAAGGCAATTTTATATACGCATTGGCAGAGGAGAACGCTCCGCATCTCACCAGTTGGGCAATGGCTTGCAAGATGCAGGCAGTGGGTGTAACTTTGGGCGACATTTTGGCACATACGAAGGGATGATGCAGGGTTCGGTTTACAGTCGGTTGACGGGGTGGCGCCAGGAGGGCCGTTGCGCCTTTGCTCTGTTGCTGGATCCGGACCGGCTCCCCGAGGCCCAGGTACCGGCCACGGTGGATCTGGCGCTGGAGGCCGGTGTGGACCTGTTTTTAGTTGGTAGCAGCCTTCTACTGGGCGATTCGTTCTCCCGCTTCGTCCAGCAGGTCAAAGCCCGTGCCGGACAATGCCCGGTTGTGTTGTTCCCGGGCAACGAGTACCAGGTCTCTGCCCATGCCGATGCGCTGCTGTTTCTCTCGCTGCTCAGCGGCCGCAATCCCGATTTTTTGATTGGCAAGCAGGTGCTGGCCGCCCCACTGGTCTGGCGCAGCGGACTGGAAACTATTTCCTGCGCTTACCTGCTCATCGAATCCGGGCGGCTGACCAGTGCGCAATACGCCAGCCACACCCTGCCCATCCCCAGGGACAAGCCCGAGATTGCCCTGGCCCACGCCCTGGCTGCCCGCTTTTTAGGCTTTCAGAGCATTTACCTGGAGGCAGGCAGCGGTGCCCGGCATCCGGTTCCTGAAGCCACTATTCAGACGGTGGCCCAGGCCGTGGCGTTGCCCCTGTTTGTAGGGGGGGGCATTCGAACACCGGAGCAGGCGGCCGAAAAGGCACAGGCCGGTGCTTCGGTGATTGTGGTGGGCAACTATTTCGAGAACGAGGATCATCGCAGCCGACTGAGGGCCTTTGCCCAGGCCATTCATCAGGAGTAATCCCATGGATTTCCGCCAGACCATTACCGATCACCTGCAGGAAAGCCTGACTGTAAAACAGAAAGTGCTCTCCCAGTGTGTGGAGGCCATCGAGGCGGCGGCCCGCTGCTGGGTCCAGGGCCTGCAGGCCGGGGGCAAGATTTTGTTTTGCGGCAATGGCGGCAGTGCCGCCGATGCCCAGCACATGGCGGCGGAACTGGTGGTTCGCCTGCGCCATCATTTCAACCGCCGGCCGCTGGCCGGCCTGGCCCTTACCGTGGACTCCTCCATTTTAACGGCTGGAGGAAACGACCTGGGCTTCGAGGCCGTGTTTGCCCGGCAGGTGGAAGCGCTGGGCCGGCCCGGGGATGTGCTTACCGCCATCAGCACCAGCGGTAATTCCGCGAATGTGATTCGGGCAGTGGAAAGCGCCCGAGCCAAAGGCCTGAAAACCGTCGGGTTGCTGGGTGGCAACGGCGGTCAGCTGGTTCATCTGGTAGATGTTCCCATCGTCGTTCCTTCTCTGGTCACCGCTCACATCCAGGAATGCCACATTACCATCGGACATATCCTCTGCCAGCTGGCTGAAGAAGCCCTCTGCCGCTAAACTGGACGAGTCGGCGGGGAGAGGCCTATGTCCCCGCAAAGAAGAGAGGCAATCCTTGCACGCCAGGGGGAACAGGCTGCACGCCCTCTGCGCTGAAGGGGCTATTTGAGCGCCTTTTTACAGCTGGCGTGATGTTTGCACCAAAATTCTCTCACCCCTGGAGGCTTTTTATTTGAAAGTAGCACTGGTGCACGATTGGCTGGTTTCCATGCGGGGCGGCGAGCAGGTACTGGAAGCCCTCTGCCGGCTGTTTCCCGGGGCGCCGGTTTACACACTGGTGCACAACCCCGGTTCGGTGTCTCCGGAAATCGAAAAGCACCCCATTCGGTCCTCTTTCATCAATCGCCTGCCGGCCAAAGCCCGCCGTTACCCCTACTATCTGCCTCTGTTTCCCTCGGCCATCGAGGCCCTCGACGTGCGCGGCTACGACCTCATCATCTCCAGCTCCCATTGTGTGGCCAAAGGGATTCGCGCGCCGGCGGATTCGGTTCACATCAGTTATGTGCATACCCCCATGCGCTATGTGTGGGATCTGTACGAGGCTTATTGGGGACCGGATGTGGCCGGCTTCTGGGTCCGGCGGCTGATGCCCTTTCTGGCCACGTACTTGAGGCAATGGGACGTGGCTTCCAGCAATCGCGTGGACTGTTTTGTCGCCAATTCTCACCATGTCGCCCGGCGCATCTGGCGCTGTTACCACCGGGAAGCCCGGGTCGTTTATCCGCCGGTAAACACAACTCTATTCAGGCCGGGCCGGGCTGAGGGGAGCTATTTTCTGGTTGTTTCCGCCCTGGTGCCTTACAAGCGGGTGGACCTCGCCATTGAAGCGTTCAACCGCCGGAGCGAACCCTTGTGGGTGGTAGGGGATGGTCCGGAGCTGAACAGGTTAAAAAGAATGGCCCGAGGCAACATCCGGTTTCTTCCCTGGCAACAACCGAATGAGCTGGTGGGTCTGTACCAGAATTGCCGCGCCCTGATCTTCCCCGGCGAGGAAGATTTCGGGATGGTGCCGGTGGAAGCCATGGGTTGCGGCAAGCCCGTGGTGGCCTTTGCCCGCGGTGGCGCCCTGGAAACGGTAATTGGCTACAACGGTTCCAACGAATCCCGATGCACCGGCGTGTTTTTCTCTCTCCAAACCCCGGAATCTCTGAGTCGGGCAGTGGACCTCTGCCAGGCGTTGAAATGGGATGCACAGTTTATTCACCACCAGGCCAGCCGGTTTAATCGCACGCGCTTCGACAATCAGGTTCGGGAACTGGTGCAGCAGCAGATCAAAACCCATTTTGCCTGCGAGGTTTAGGCTATGTGGGGGAAAAGGGAACAGACCAATTACCTGGTTCCGGCGCTAAAACTGGTGCTGGACGTTTTAACCATTCACGCCGCCGTGCTTCTCAGCTATTACCTCCGATTTTTCACGCCGCTCCCGGACTGGTTCCGGCTGGCTCCCTGGCATCCACCACCTGCCCTGACCATGTACATTTTTTTCGCCTGGGTGGCCTGCCTGGTCTTCCTCTGTCTGTTCGTCCTGTTTCGTTCGTACCGGAGCGCTCACTTTTCTACCTTCTCGGAAGATATTCCCATTGTACTGAAAACCTGCTTTCTTGGGTTGCTGATTACGCTGAGTCTGGCCTTTCTGTATCGGGATTTTTCCTATTCTCGGGCAACACTGGCCCTGTTTTACATGAACGCAAATCTCCTTTTTCTGGGGCAGCGCTACCTTTTTCATCGCGTAAAGCGCCGCTTGCTCAGCCGAAGTTTAAAGTTACCCGCGGTGGCCCTGATCGGTTCGGCGGAACTGATTCCCCGGCTGGTCGCCCGAATCCAACAGGCCGATCAGTTTCATTTTCGACTGTGCGGTTACTTATCCGACCGTCCGGCCGAGCTAGCGGAGCTCCCTTACCTGGGACCCTTGGAGGCGCTGAATTCCGTGCTGGAAGAGGGCGCCATCGAGGGGCTGCTGGTCGCCTTTCACCCCCACGACCATCATCGGGTGGTGGAGCTTCTGCGGTACTGCGACCGGCGCCATCTGGATCTGTACTATATTCCCGATGTACTGGATTATCTAACCGCACGGTTGACCACCATGGAGCTCAACGGGCTTCCCCTGCTTCAGCTGAAGGCGTTTCCTCTATCCGGCTGGCAGGCGGCAGCCAAACGCGTTTTCGATGTGGTTCTGTCGCTGATGGCAGCCCTCCTCTTTTCGCCGCTGATGCTGATGATAGCCATGCTGATCAAACTGACCTCTCCCGGGCCGGTCCTGTACCGCCAGCGCCGGATCAGCCTGGACGGACGGGAGTTTACCATGCTCAAGTTCCGTACGCTGCACACCAGCGAGGACGCCGAGTCCGAATTGGTCGATGTGAAGCCGGACGACCCCCGGGTGACCCCACTGGGACGCCTGCTGCGTCAGAGCGGGCTGGATGAACTACCTCAGTTGCTCAATGTGCTGAAGGGGGATATGAGCCTGGTGGGGCCCAGACCGGAACGCACCTATTACGTGGAGCAATACCGCCGGAAAATCCCCCTTTTTTCGGAAAGGCACCGGGTGCGCTGCGGCATCACCGGTTGGGCGCAGGTGAACGGCAAGCGCCAGGCGGTGCCCTGGGAGGAGCGGATCCCCTACGATTTATTTTACGTACAGAACTGGTCCCTGTGGTTGGACGTGAAAATTCTGCTTCTGACCGTTCTAGTCCTCTGTCGCGGCCGGCGGGCCATTTAGGCCTGTTGCAACAAACATCTCGGGGCATGGTAAGGGCCAGCAGCGTCCGGGTCTGAAGCCGGGCCCGGTTGAACGGTGGGGGAATTTAAGCGGTTGAGGGCCTTGCGGCCGAAATCCGCGCCTGGGCTACCGCCCCCAGCGAGTAAATCAGCCACCAGAAAATGTTGTTTTCCAGATCCGTGTAATAGCACTGGAAAAAAGCGGCGATCAGAATGCCGGCCATGCCCAGCAGGCAGCCCAACAGGACAGCACGTTCCAGCTGAGTCCTGTCGGGGGATTGCCAGCCATGAATCCCCCGGTAAAACCACAGCGCCCAGATGGCCAGCCAGGCCAGCAGCGCTGGGATGCCGCTATTCAACGCCGTGTTGAAATAGTCGTTGTGGGCGTGGCCGGTGGCATCGTAAAAGCCGGGCACCCGGTATTGTTCAAACACCTCATTAAACATGCCCGGCCCGATTCCTAGGAAGGGGTGGGCCTTGATCATGCGCCAAGCAGTGTGCCAGAGGTTAAGCCGGTTCTCGTTGAGGGCGGGATCAAAAATGCTGAACAGCCGGAGCCGCAGTTCGGGCACCAGCCAGATCAGCCCGGCGGCAAGCAGGATGCCTGCGGGCAGCACACGCCTCAGTCCCCGGGACCGGGTCAGCCAGAGGGCCAGAAGGCAGAGGCCTGCCATTGCCAGCCACACGCTGCGGGCAAAGGTGCCCAGAAGGCTGAGAAATAGGATCGCCAGTACTGCCCCTAACCAGCCCCTGGGGAGCGGCCAGGATTCTGGAAGCAAAAAAAATCCCAGCCCCAGCGCAAAAGCCAGCAACTGGTTGCCGGCAAAAGTCAGGTAAAAGTTGTAGCCTCCAATAGCCCGGTAAAAGCTGCCCATGGGCGTCAGTGGGGCATGGCCAAACCAGTCCAGGCCGGAGAGGGCCTGGAAAACGCCATAGGCTCCCGCCAGAGCGGATGAAAAAAGCAGCACGGTAAGGAACCTCTGTAGCCGACGCCCACCCCAGCGCAGCGACACCAGCACCGGAACCAGAAAAACAATCCAGTCGGTGCTCCAGAAAGCGCGCAGGGAGTACAGCGGCCTGGGGGCGAAAATAACCGACAGGAGCCTCAGCCCAAGATATAGGCCCAGGGGCCAGTAAAGTCGATTCCAGCGGATCAGGGCGCTGCCCTGTTTCCGGCAGTCAAGAAAATGAGCCAGCACAACCAGTCCCAGAGCAATCTGCATAGCAGCCAGGGACCAGGGTAACGCCACCGCCAGCAAAATCAGGCTCAGATCCTGAAACGCTGTGGAAGATAGACGAGAGGGCATGGTGAGTTTTAAAGGCGTGATGGTAAAATTTTCCAAAATCAAAAATATAGGGAACTTTTCCTGAGCAAGAAACACTTAATTTATATCATAATTGAATTTTTTTGTTTTTTTTCTTATCTTGTTTTGTGAATAGTTGGAACAAAATAAATTGGGATAATTGTCTATGAGCAAGTCGATGTCCTATCATAAATGTGCCGAAGAAGGGTGTCCATTCAAGCCGATTTCCTTTACCCACTACTGCTGGCAGCACATCCCCGATAAGAAATCCTTTTTAAAAAAATTGCGCAAAAACATCGAAAATTCGGTAGCGCCGGTAACCCTGGATAAAATCGTCCTGGAGAACTACGATCTCTCCGGACTGGACCTGCGAAGCGCTTCGTTTATCGGGGCCGTTTTTATTGATGTGGATTTTAGTGATTCCAATATGACCAACGCCAATCTCAAGCGCACCTTTGTGCAGGGATGTAAATTCCACAACACCAAGTTTGTTCAGGCCACACCGGTGGGAGCCATTTTTCTGGATTGCGACTTCCAGGAAGTGGACTTTTCCCTGGTGGAAGGTAACCTGATGAAGGTAAAAAATTGCCAGTTCGATCGCCTGTTCATTAAAACAGCCGATCTGAAAAACAGCTTCTGGAAAGATGTCAGCTTTACCGCTGCCCAGATCAATGACGGCAACTTCATGATGAGCCATTTCGACAATGTGCAGTTTTCGGACAGCAAGCTGGACAATGCCCTTTGCTCCGGTAGCCAGTTTTACAGTTGCCGCTTTCACCTGAACGACCTGATTGAAATGAACTTTATCGGATGTCTGGTAGATGAGACTGAATTTAAGACCAATCGCCTGGACAATTGCCGTTTTGCCACCGCCATTTTGCGCAACACAACCTTCGATAATTGCAAATTGATCAAGCCGGTAATGCGAGAGGTGCACATGGTAAGCACCCGCTTTGTGCGCAGTAACGTCACCACGCCGATGTTGCAGCGGGCTGTTTTAATCCACACCAATTTGAATGTGAAGAAACTGGCCAATGCCGATACCGAAGGGCTGGTAGTGATTTAAGCATGTTGGGAATCACGCAATTCATTACTTTTTTCAAGCCGCTTAGAAAAGCGGCTTTTTTGTTTAAAAAAGGAGGCCGATCAGATGGACGGCAACCAGGGCGTAGAAGCCGGCCATGACGTCGTCCAGCATGATGCCCAACCCGCCATGGAGCGATTCCAGTTGCCGAACGGGAGGCGGTTTTACTACATCGAAGAGGCGGAACAGCACAAAGGCCAGCGCGAAGAGTTTCCAGTTCCAGGCAACACCCAGTAGGGCAACCCACATGCCCACCACCTCGTCGATCACGACGATGGAGGGATCGGGAATCCGGAGCTGATCGGCCATCCAGCTGGCCGCCCCAATGCCCAGGGGCAGGCAGACAAGCAGGCTGAGGAGCAGATAGGTTTGGTTGCCCCGGAACAGGAAATAAGCAACCAGAACGGCCAGGGTGCTACCGGCCGTACCTGGCGCCACCGGCGAAAAGCCGGTGCCCAGTCCGGTGCCAAAACTGTAAATGAGCGCTTTTTTCATGGAGCAAAATTGGGGCCGCGCATTGGTTGAGTCCAGCCCTTTTTCGTTTTGAGCGCTACGTTCTTGTGCTACTTTTTCCAGAGCAAAAATTTTTGTTTCCCTGTAACCTGCCGACAATTTGTACATCGAAACAGTTTGATTTTCGAGGAATACGGAAGTGCCTGGCAACAAGAACATTGACGAGATTTTGAAGGCCGGCCGGCGCATTGCCGTGGTAGGCCTTTCGCCAAAACCGGAGAGGCCCAGCAACTGGATTGCCCGCCTGATGCTGGAAAACGGCTATACGGTGTACCCGGTGCATCCGGCTCATCAGGAAATTCTGGGCCAGAAGGCTTACGGCCGGCTCAGCGACATCGATCAGCCGGTTGATCTGGCGGTCATTTTTCGCCGCCCGGATCAGGTGATGCCTGTGGTGGAGGAAGCCATTGCCCTGGGCATTCCCCGCCTGTGGATGCAGCCGGGGGCGGAGAATCCAGCCGCGGCTAAAAAAGCCCAGGAGGCCGGCTTGCAGGTGGTGATGGGTAAATGCTGGGCGGTCGAATTCCGCAGCCGGCGGTTCTGAAAAATCAAAAACAACGGTGGTTTAAGACTGGAGGGACGCAGCTATGCCGATTTTTGAGTATCGATGCAAGGATTGCGGGCACCGCTTTGAAAAGCTGGTTTTTGGAAGCCAATCCTTAGAAGTTCGCTGCGAGAAGTGTGGCAGCCAACATGTGGAAAAAATGATCTCCGCCTTTGCTACTTCGGCTAGCCAGAGCGACAGCGTGGCTGGAATGGGAAATTCCAGTTGCAGCTCCGGGGGCAGCGGCTTCTCCTGAGCGTAACCGTCATCGGCAGTTTGCCGATTTGAACATAGATGAAAAGTCCAGCCGGCAGCATGCTTGCTGGGCTTTTTTTATTGGCGAATTCATGCTGGACTTGCTTTAAGGGCACCGTCCCGCTATTTTTGGCACGGTTTAATCAAAGGAAACAGTGGTCATGGCCAGAACAACGGTGGCGAAAAAAACTGCCCCGACCCGAACCGGCGCAAAATCGAAATCCCGCTTCCAGTTCCCTCTGGGGCGAACAAATTATTTCATTTTGGGATTGGGAATCTTTTTGTTGGTCCTGGGGTACATTTTTATGGCGATTCCGGATGACCCGGACGCCTTTTTGACGCGAACCCTTTCACCCATTATTCTGGTGTTTGCTTATCTGGTGGTTATCCCGATCGGACTTCTGTATCGGGAAAAGGATCGCAGTTAAGCCAATACGTGGGCGCTTAGCTCAGCTGGTCCAGAGCATCGCCCTTACAAGGCGGGGGTCGCTGGTTCGAATCCAGCAGCGCCCACATTTCCAGAGCCCTGAACAGGCCATTCTGTTCAGGGCTCTGTTTTTTGGGCCCATGAACTGGACTGTCCCGATAAGCGCTCCTCCGGTTTCCGCCCTACTGAAATTTTCTTTTTCCGCTGCATCTACCCCGAGCCTCCTTCGTAAGATTCTTTCGTGACCGACAAGAATTCAATCGGAGGAGTTTGCCCATGAGACGGTTCAGCGCCACCTGGTTATGTGTCACCGTCCTTCTGCTCTCTGTTTTCCATCGAGCGCCGGCCAATCAATTTCAGCCCCACACGCAGCGTTTCCCTTTTCTCAGTGCACCGGCCAGCGCTTTCGGCTACGGCCTGGCGGGATTTGTCAATCCCGCCCTTCCGGGTTCCACCCCGGGCAGCAATCTGCTCTTTTTCTGGCAGAGCCCGGACCGACGGGCGTTGAAGCTGGGCAACTGGGGCATTTTTGCCTCCTTTCCCGGTTTTGGCTTCGGCACACAGTCCATTGAGCAGGGGCCGCTGCGGGTGCGGGACTACAAAATTTCGTTGAGCGGCGGGGAGAGTCGGGCCTTCCGCCTGGGACTGGGGTATGGCTGGTCCACCGGCGACAAGGGGGCGTTCGGCCATGAAAACTACCTCAGCCTGGGGGGCCTGTTCCGCCCACATCCGGCACTGAACCTGGGCATTACCGGCAACCTGTCCACAGAAAGCAACGCCCGGGAGGCCATTGTAGAGCTGGGATTGAGGCCGCTTCTCAGCCCACGGCTGACGCTGTTCGCGGACTGGAGCATTCAGCGGGACCAGAGCCTGAAGGACACACCCTGGAGTATTGGCGCAGCGCTGGAACCCGTCCGGGGCATTCAACTGGTAGGGCGGTATTTCGACGACAAAAGCTTTTCCCTGGCCTTGCACCTGAACATCGGCTACGGCGGCATTTCCACCCGGGCGGACTACAATGCGGACGGAGATTACCAGCGCAGCACTCACGCGCTCCGGCTGGGTGAATTTGCCCGCAGTTTTGTCTCCGAGAAAGGGGAACGGAACCGCTACCTCGTGGCGATAGATTTAACCGGCCGGGTAGATTACCAGAAATATTTGTTGCTCGACCGGCGCACCCATCGTCTGCTGGAGGTATTGCGAACCATTCGTCTGGCCACTGAAGATCCCCGGGTGGAAGCCATTGCCGTCAATCTGTCCTCGGCCCGCATGTTGCCCGAGCACGCCTGGGAGATTCGCCGGGAACTGCAGCGAGCCCGAGGGAAGGGCAAAAAGGTGCTGGTTTATCTGGACAATGCCGGCATGACCGAATACCACCTGGCCAGCGTGGCCGATGTGATTTTTATGGATCCCATGGGCAATCTCTTGCTGCCGGGTTATCGCATGGGGCGCACATTCTTTAAGGGCACCTTGGAAAAGCTGGGCCTGGGCTTCGACGAGTGGCGCTTTTTCAAATACAAATCGGCCGCCGAGGTGCTTTCCCGAGACCGCATGTCGGAAGCAGACCGAGAGCAGCGACAGAAGTATCTGGACGATGTGTACGAGCAAGTGGCGCGGGACGTGATTGCCGGTCGGGGCTGGTCGCGGGACAAGTGGGAACGCATTATTAACAAGGAAGGGTTTTTGCGGGCGGAGGTGGCCTTGAGCGAGGGCCTCGTGGACACCCTGGCGCGCTGGTCTGCACTGGACAAGGTGGTTGAGCAGGTGACCGGCCGCAAGCATCGCCGGCTGAAACGGAAAGCCCTGCTGGATCGGGCGCGCGCCAGCCAGCGCTGGGGCGAACCCCCGCACGTTGCTGTGGTGTACGGTCTGGGCGTTTGCGCCATGGACGAAGGAATCAATGCCCGGGAACTGGAACGGGTGTTCAAAAAATTGGAGAAGGACCCGCAGGTGAAGGCGGTGGTTTTTCGGGTAGACTCGCCCGGTGGAGACGGCATGGCCTCCGATGTGGTGGCGGCGGCGCTGGCCGCACTGAAAAAGAAAAAGCCGGTGGTGGTCAGCCAGGGCCAGGTGGCTGGATCGGGCGGTTACTGGATTTCCATGAATGCCAGCAAGATCCTGGCCGGGCCGCAAACCGTCACCGGATCCATCGGGGTCATCGGCGGTTGGCTCTACGACCGGGGTTTTTCGGCCAAACTGGGCATGAGCAGCGATCTGGTAAAACGGGGCGAGCATGCCGACCTGGGCTTTGGCGTGCAATTGCCCGTGCTGGGCGTACAGATTCCGGCCCGCAACCTGACCCCGGAGGAGTTCTCGATCATGGAAAAGAACATCAAAAGTTTTTACCGCACCTTTGTCCATAAGGTGAGCCAGGCCCGCGGGCTCCGCGTGACCCGGGTAGATAGCCTGGCTCAGGGGCGCATCTACAGCGGAACCCTAGGCAAGGCCATCGGGCTGGTGGACGACATCGGCGGGCTGATGGATGCCGTGGACCTGGCCCGCAAACTGGCCGGTATTCCCGAACGAACACCGATCGAGCTGGAAGAACACCGGCCCTACAAAGGCCTGTTCCCCATTCCCGGAGTTGCCGCCACAGAAGCTAACGTAGAGGAAACCGTGGCGGCTCTGGTTCGCTTTCTGGCCACGAATTCCGGCAAACCAATGCCCATGCTGGATCTGGAAAGTGCCGCCTTTTATTATTTCCCGGCTGGCGGAGTGGGCGAACCGGCGATTTTAAATTACTGATAGCGGCTGCCACGGGGTACCCCGGCCGGCGGAAGGCCCTCCAGATACCCGGGTTCATTGTTCCTTAAACGCGTTCACAAGCGTCTGGAAAGCGGTGCTTAAGTGTTGTTTAAGCACCGCTTTCTGATTTCGAAAAACTTCTGCCGCTCTGTAATCGGCGAAGTCGGAAACCACTTTGACTGCAGAAAAAGGCAGTCCGGTGCGGTGCGCCAGCCTGGCCAGATGGAAACATTCCATGTCCACAAGCTCTGCGCCGGTGCTCCTGCGCAACCGGGTCCGAAGCCGCTCCGAGGTGACCGGGGCGTCCATCGTGCAAATGATGCCTTTGCGCCAGGCCAGCCCCGGAAACAGCCTATCGATAGGCTCGAGCACTTCCGCACCGCCGGCCGCACATCGTTTTGCCTCGGTAATGATGAAGGGCTCCCCAAAGGTTAGCTCCGGGTCCAGGGCGCCGGCAAAACCGATGTTGACCACCCATTGCGGGTGCAGTGTGGTGAGCAGCGCCTGAATCTGCTCCGGCCGGGAGGGTGCGCCCATGCCCGGTCGCAGCAGGGCAAATGGCAACCGGCTGCAACGGTACAGTGGGATGCCCGCCCATTCTTCCTTCTGAAACGGTAACTGTTCCAGCAGGGCGCTGGCTTCCAGGGAGAGGGCGACCAGAAAGAGAACCGTGCGCGATTCGCCGGGTGACGTTTTCACAAACGAATGCCTTGCGCTGTTTGCTTCCTGAATAATTCTTTGACCCGATGGTCCCACCGGGTTAAACTTGGGCTTTGCCGAGAAGCAATCTAACGC
>RFHE01000012.1 GCA_003696445.1 Calditrichota bacterium
ATTACCCCGCTGGCCATTCTTTCCTCCTGGAGTGCCATTACCACGCGACTGAAAGAATACATGCTGGCCATGCTGGTTCTGGAAACGGCCATGCTGGGGGTGTTCATTTCGCTGGACCTGCTTCTGTTTTTCATCTTCTGGGAATCCATGCTGATTCCCATGTACCTGCTCATCGGTGTGTGGGGCGGGCCCAGGCGCATTTATGCAGCGGTGAAGTTTGTCCTTTACACGATGGTCGGGTCCATTTTCATGCTGGTGGCCATTATCTTCCTTTACTTTTACTACCACACCCACACCGGTACTTACACGTTCGATCTGGTTCAGATTATGACTCTGGACCTGCCGTTCGATGTGCAATACTGGCTGTTCCTGGCCTTTGCGCTGGCCTTTGCCATTAAAGTGCCCATGTTTCCTTTCCACACCTGGTTGCCGGACGCCCATGTGGAGGCTCCAACCGCCGGTTCGGTGATTCTGGCCGGGGTGCTGCTGAAAATGGGAACCTATGGCTTTTTGCGCTTCAACCTGCCGCTGTTTCCCCAGGCGGCGGCCCACTTTACCCCGGTCATTCTGGTCCTGGCGGTCGTGGGCATTCTCTACGGTGCCTGGCTGTCCATCGTTCAGCGGGACGTAAAAAAACTGGTGGCCTATTCCTCGGTGAGCCATCTGGGCTTCATCATGCTGGGCCTGTTTGCGCTGACCGTTGAGAGTGTTCAGGGTGGGTTGATTCAGATGATCAATCATGGCCTGTCCACCGGGGCCCTGTTTCTGGCGGTAGGCATGCTTTATGAGCGCCGGCATACCCGCGAAATCAGCGAATTCGGCGGGGTCACCAAAGTGATGCCCGTCTTTGCCGCTCTGTTCCTGATTGTGTGTCTTTCCTCGCTCGGGCTGCCCGGATTGAACGGGTTTGTCGGCGAGTTTCTTGTCCTGATCGGTAGCTTTAAGGTGGCGCCGGTCTTTGTGGTGTTTGCCGCTACCGGTGTGATCTTTGCCGCCGTGTACCTGCTGTGGATGTATCGCCGGGTCATGTTCGGGCCCCTGACCCGGGAAGAAAATAAAAGCCTGGTGGACCTGAACGGACGGGAAATTGCCACCCTGTTACCCATTGTGGTGCTGATTTTCTGGATCGGGGTTTACCCCTCCACGTTTTTAAACAAATCTGAAGCCAAGGTCGCCCAGCTGGTGAAACAGATCAACAAGGCCAAGGTGGCCTATCAGATGCAGCGGCCGGAATCCCCATTGAGCCGGCTATGGCATGAGCTGAAGGCCCCCGGCCTGGCGGAAAAAGGAAGCCGGATTAAACCGTTGGTTGAGGCGGAGGTGGTGAGCGAATGAACGTGAATTTGACTGGTGCGGATTTTCTGGGCATCCTGCCGATCATTATTCTGAGCGGTTTTGGGGTGGTGTTAATGGTGCTCAGCGTTTTTTCTCAACGCTTCCATCGCATGACCATCCCTTACCTTGGGGTGGTGGGGATCATTCTGGCCCTGATCAGCAACTTTTTTCTGATCGGCAAGGACTACCTGGCATTTCAAAATATGGTGCGCGTGGACTGGCTGACGGTGGCGTTCAATTTCATTTTTCTGGTTACCGCCGGCCTGAGCCTGCTGCTGACCACCAGCTATTCTGAGCAGGAACATATTGAATTCATTGAATTTACGCCGCTGTTACTCTTTTCCACTGTCGGCATGATGCTCATGGGTTCCGCCCAGAATCTGATGATGATCTTTCTCGGGCTGGAAACCATGTCCATTGCCCTCTACGTGATGGCCGGGTTCCGCCGAAATCACCGGGAATCGCTGGAGGCTGCTTTAAAGTATTTTCTCCTCGGTGCATTCGCCACCGGTTTTCTGCTTTACGGGATTGCGCTGATCTACGGTGTGGTCGGCTCCACCAGCTTTACCGCCATTGCCCAGTATTTGAACAAGAACGCCCTGTCGCCCGATCTGCTGTTTCTGGTCGGCACCGGACTTTTGATTGTCGGCTTCGGGTTTAAAGTGGCGCTGGTGCCCTTTCACATGTGGACCCCCGATGTTTACCAGGGCTCTCCGATGCCGGTTACCGCCTACATGGCCGTCGGGGCCAAAGCAGCCGGGTTTGCCGCTATTGTGCGCTTTTTTACCCTCAGCGCTGCTCAAATTGCTTACCAGTGGGTCGATGTACTCTGGATTCTGGCTGTTTTAACCATGACGGTCGGTAACGTGCTGGCCCTGGTACAAAAGGACATCAAACGAATGCTGGCCTACTCCAGCATCGCTCATGCCGGCTACTTGCTGGTGGGAATCGTTGCCGACAACGACCTGACTGTTCCGGCAGTCATGTTTTACCTGGTAGCTTATCTGCTTATGAACCTTGGCGCCTTCGCCATTGCTCTGATTGTGAGCGGCAATCAGGAACGGCGCACGCGAATCGAGTACTTCAAGGGACTGGCGGAAACCCAGCCCATGCTTGCTCTGGCCATGGCCATCTGCATGGTTTCGCTGGCCGGATTTCCACCCACCATCGGTTTCATGGGCAAATTCTATCTGTTCAGCGCCGCGCTGTATTCCGGATACGTCTGGCTGGCCATCATCGGCGTCATCAATTCGTTGATTTCGGTTTACTATTACATTGGTGTGGTGGTGGCCATGTACATGCACAAACCGGTGGACGAGCGCCGTATTGAACAGGTTGTGCCCGGTGTCGGTCTGGTGGTGCTCGTTGCGGTGGTGGGGATCTTCATTTTCGGAATCTTTCCTGGCAGCCTGGCCGGCTTATTCGGCTGATACATTGAGCCCTGACCCGTCTCGGTTCTCAGCGGCGGAAATCGCCGGCCAAGCAAATTTTGCCTTGATTTGATGGTAGCCGAAAGCTATATTGATTCGCCTTTTTAGAGTGGGTGAACAACGTACGGAGGGTGTATCGACTCGTTTGTTAAGGAATCGTGTTTTTTGGTGTAAACAGGTTGCCAGGTAAGCTCAGGTTTTCGATCGTGTACAATTCCTTAACAAACGAAGGCACCCGTATGCAAACGATCCGAATCGGCACTGCCAGGCAGCTGCCCATTCGGTTTTTTTGTATCCAAACCAGGAGGTACCCACAATGAAGTATGTTGCGCTGATTCTGACCATGGTGGCTGCATTGGGTCTGTCCAGCTCTGTTTTTGCCCAGGGAGAGGCTACTGTGCTCTTTCTGTTAATCAATCCGGGCGCCCGACAGGGGGGAATGGGCGAAGCCGGTGTGGCTACGGCCAACGATGCCACGGCCATCTACTGGAATCCCGGAGGGCTGGCCTTCCAGTATCAGAACCCCGAACAGGACCATCGCGGCGAGGTGACCTTCATGCATGTGAACTGGTTGCCCCAGTTCAATCTCAATGACCTGTACTACGATTTCGCCGCAACCCGGTACTACATCCACGATGTGGGGATGGTTGGCCTGGCCGTTCAGTACATCAATTATGGGGAAAATATTCAAACCGATACGCAGGGCAGGGAACTGGGTACCTTCAATAGCAATGAAGTGGCTGTGACCGCCAGTTATGCGGTGAAGGCATCGAAAAACTTGGGGTTGGGCGTCAATCTAAAGTACATCTACTCGAACCTGTCCCCCAACATTCAGGTGGACCAGGAAACGCGAGAAGGGCGGGGTACCTCCTTTGCCGTTGACCTGGGCTTTCTGTACCATCCCGGCTTCAGTAAGCGGTTAACGCTGGGTATGAACATTGCAAACATCGGCCCTAAAATGACCTTTGTGGACAAGGCCCAGGCCGATCCGCTGCCCACCAACCTGCGGATTGGTTTTGCCTACCGGCTGGTTGATGGCGAATTTAACAAACTGACCCTGGTGTACGATGCCAACCGGCTGTTGGTGCGTCGTCGGGGGACCAGCGCGGATAATGTGTTTAAGGCCATGTTCTATTCTTCCTGGACGCAGGGCAACTTTTTCAAACGCTTCACCCATTCAGTGGGTGCTGAGTACTGGTACACCGACCTGATTGCGCTGCGGGCCGGTTATTTTTACGAAGCACCGGAGTCCGGCGACCGGCACTTTTTTACCTTCGGCGGTGGATTGAGAATTTCCTTCTTCGGCGTGGATTTCAGTTACATTGCCGGTTCGGGTAACGATAGCCCGCTCTCCAATACCCTTCGGTTCAGCTTGCTGGCCAACTTCTAAGTGCCGAATGGTGGACTGGCTCCCCGCCGGTGCGGCCGGTGGGGAGCCGCCAAGCGAATGCGGAAAAGGATGGATGTGTGTGCATGCGACATGCTTTCTGGCTGTTCCTGAGCCTCACCCTTGCGTTTACCCTGCTTGTCCCTCAGTCTGGATTTTCCCAACAGAAGCTTCGCCTGGTTGCCCTGCGGGTGCAATTTCAGCCCGATGAAGCCAACACCACCACTGGCGATGGCACCTTTGACCTGAGCCCACCCCCGGCCGATTCGTTCCAGGTGGACCCCCCGCCACACAACCGGAGTTACTTCCAAGACCACCTGACGTTTGTGAAAAACTATTTTTTTAAGGCTTCCCACGGCCGGCTGATTGTGGAAGGCGATGTTTTTCCCCTCGCCGAGGAGGCCGCCTACCAGCTGGATGAGCCCATGACCAGCTACAATCCCAACACCACGCCGGAAGACATTAACGCCGGGCTGGCCAGACTGCTGCGGGACGCCGTACTCAAGGCCGACGCGGACCCCGACCTGGACTTCAGCCAGTACGATGGGGTCATTGTCTTTCACGCCGGTGTAGGCAAGGATGTTGACGTGGGGTTCGACGAGACGCCACAAGACATCCCCTCGCTGTTTATCACCGGGGACTTTTTGCAGCGCTATCTGGGACAATCCGGGATTGAGGTGGATAACGGTGCGGTGGTGATTGATCGGGGGATAATCCTGCCGGAAACGGAAAGTCAGGAGGGGCTGCAGCTGGCCCTGAACGGTATCTTAACCGCCAATGTGGGATCGCTGCTGGGGTTTCTGGACCTGTTCAGCCCTTCGCTGCAGCGCAGCGGTGCCGGGCGCTTTGCCCTGATGGATGTGGGATTGTTTAACGCGGACGGCTTGCTGCCTGCCCTGCCCAGCGCCTGGACGCGCGTCCGCGCCGGTTGGGAACAGCCCGTGCTGGTAACCCACGCTGCCGGAGAGCCGCTGGATATTTTTCCGGTGCTGGATCCGAATGGGCCAAGGGTGTACCAGTTCCCCATTAACGAATCGGAGTATTTCCTGGTCGAGCACCGATTTGCCGGCCAGCCGGACCTGGACAGCCTCCGCGCCGAGTTGGGCCAGAACCGCTCCACCGCCCCCACATACAAGGAAGTGCTCAAGACGTTTCTGCCGGACAAAGTGGTGTTCAGCCCCAGGGGGGTTCTGGTGGACGTGGACAATCCGGACCGCGGCCTACCGGGCAGCGGAATTCTCATCTGGCATGTGGATGAGCAGGTCATTGCGCAGAAGGCGGACAGCAACCGCATTAACGACGATCCTTCCCACCGCGGGGTGGATCTGGAAGAGGCCGATGGCTCCCAGGACATTGGTCAGGTATTCGACATTTTCAGTGGCGGCGCCGGTTCGGAACTGGGTTGGTCCCTGGACTACTGGTACCGGGAAAACAGTGCGCCGCTGTACAGAAACGAATTTTCCGACAGCACCATTCCCAACAGCCGAAGCTACACCAACCGGGCGCACAGCCACCTCCGGCTGTACGATTTTTCTTCCCGAAGTTACCAGATGAGTTTCCGCGCCCAGTACACCATTTTTCAGACTGGCTTTCCGCAGACGCTTTCCCCCGGTCGATTCGGGCACATTCAATCCCTCAAGCTGGCCGATGTGGATCACCTGCCCGGTGAGGAGCTGCTCCTGCTGACCGATGCCAACAGGCTGCTCCTGCTGAACGGCGGGGGAGAAGCCGCCTGGGGAGATTCGCTGGTGGTGGCCCGCATTCCGGGGTCCAGTCCGGTAGTCGGCCCGCCGGCCGTCTACACCCTGCCGGATTCCACCGTCGGCGTGGTGGCTCTCACCCGCGACGGACGCATTTTTCTGGTGGAGTTTGTGCCTGCTCTCAAGCCGCTGGTGCGAACCCTACAGATTAATTTTCAATGCCCGGCCGAGATCACCACCTTTCCAGTGGTGGAAATGAATCGCTCTGCCTCGGGAAGCAACGCGCCGGGTTTGCCGGTGGTGTACTGGGCCTGTGCCGACGGCGGCGTGTACCAGATGGCCTATCAGAACGGTTCATGGCAATTACCTGAACTCCTTTTTTCGGTAGATGAACCCGTAGAAAAGCTGCACACCCGTGGTCCTGAGGAGGTGGTCGCCGTCACCCACTCAGGCAAGGTTTACCAGAACGGGGGGCTGATTTTCCAGTCCGAAGCGCCGCTATTCCAGCCGGTCGGCGATTCGCTGCTGCTGGCCGATGGGCAGGGACGGCTGTTTCTACCCGGGCGGCAGGACATTTCGTTTGTCGAAACCGGCTTACATCGATTCGATGCACCGCCGGTAGCCTTTGCCGAGTCTCCCGAGTTGGAAGCACGAAAATACGTGCTGGCCGGCAACAACCGGGTGATGATTTTTAACTACAACCTGACCCTGCTCAGCGATTTTCCCAATCCCCTCTACCGGCCGGAAAGAAATACCCGTCTGTTTTTAGCCCCTCTGGTCGGTGCTTTTGTGGACGATTCTGGCTCCCTTCAGCCCGGATTTGTCGTTGCCGATCCGGCCGGGATGATTACCGCCCTGGATGTGGAGGGCAGGGTGTTGCCCGAATTCCCTGTGGCCACCGGCGACTCCATCCGGGTCAGTCCGGCCCTGGGCGACCTGGACGGGGATGCCGATCAGGAACTGGTGGCGGTGACCAAAGGCAACACCATTTACGTCTGGGATTTTCCGAACAAAAGCACAAACTTCCCCACGTTTACCGTATGGCGGCAGGAAAATGGCAATGCCCTGAACCAGAATCGTCCCGAAGAACCACCGGCATATCAGGGGCTGCCGCCACAACAGCAGCCCGAAACGGCGGCGCCGTTGCTGCCCAAAGAGGCGGTTTACTGCTGGCCGAATCCGGCGCGGGAAGGGTTTACCTTTATTCGCTACTATTTAAAAGAAGCCTCTCAGGTGCGGATTCAAATTTTTGACCTGGCCGGGGACCTGGTGGCGCAGATGGAGGGGCCGGGATTGGCGCGAACCGACAACGAAGTGCGCTGGGATTTGTCCGGCGTCCAGTCCGGCGTTTACTTCGGCCGGGTGGAAGCCAACAATGGCTCGCAAACGGAAGTGCGGTTTATTAAAATTGCGGTGGTGAAATAAAAGGATGTCTGGCAACGGCTTGAACATTGCTTCCTGGAGCAGGCTGTCGGCGGTTCTCTGGCTGATGGCCCTGGCTTACATTTTTCCCGGCTCCGGCAGGGCCCAGTTCGGGGAGAGCAACCATCCCGAATTGCACTGGCAAACCCTGGAGACCACCCATTTCCGAATCCATTACCATCAGGGCACCCGCGGCACGGCGGAAAGGGTAGCCGTAATTGCCGAGGACGTGTATCCCGCCATTACCGGGTTGTACGATTATCGACCGGCCGGGAAGGTGGATTTTGTCATTCGGGACACCGACGACTACGCCAACGGTGCGGCGTATTTCTTTGACAACAAGGTGGAAATCTGGGCGGAGAACCTGGATTACATTCTACGCGGTACCCACCACTGGCTGCGCGATGTGGTCACCCACGAATTCACCCACATCATCTCCCTGCAGAGAGCCCTGAAATTCGGGCGGCATATCCCGGCCGGGTATTTTCAGTTGTTCGGCTACGAATCCGAGCGCAGGCCGGATGTGGTGCGCGGCTTCCCCAACGTGCTGATTTCCTATCCCATTTCCGGCATCGTGGTTCCGGTGTGGTTTGCTGAGGGAGTGGCCCAATTCCAATCGGCTGCAAAACGCTTTGACTATCGGGATTCCCACCGGGAAATGATTTTGCGGGACCGGGTGTTGCACAACCGGTTGCTTACCCTGGATGAGATGGGAACTTTTGGCAAAAACAGCATCGGGAATGAATCTGCCTACAATCAGGGATTTGCCTTTGTGCGCTACCTGGCCGGTCGGTTCGGCGAACAGGTGGTTCGGGATATTGTCCGGGCGGCCAGCCGCCCCACCACCCTCAGCTTTGCCTCCGCGTTGAAGGCAGCCACCGGTGTGCCTGCCGGGCGCCTGTATGCAGATTGGAAAACGTTCCTGGAACAAACCTACAACCAGCGCCTTCAGCAGGTAAAAGCCTATCTGAAAACCGGGGAGCCGGTGGCAACCATAGGGATGGCCAATCTTTTCCCCACCGTCTCGCCCGATGGGCGGCTGTTGGCTTACCTGACGACCGGCGACAGTCCCTTCTTGAGTCAGAATCAGCTGGTGGTGCGGGATCTGCAAACCGGCCGGGAACGCATCCTGACCAGGCGGGTCAGCTCATCGCTCACCTGGTCTCCAAACGGCCGCTACCTGGCCTACGCCAAACAGACCGATCCGCTCCCAACCGGCAGCCATTACAACGATCTCTACATTTACGATTTGCAGGAAGAACGGGAATACCGGCTCAGCTGGGGGTTGCGAGCACGCAACCCGGACTGGTCCCACGACGGGCGGACGCTGGTGTTTGTCATTACCAGCGACGGCCAGACCAATCTGTGCACGCTGGCTCTGGGAGACTGGAAAGCGGCCCTGAAAAGCAAACGCAAAAAGACCGTTTACTACGATTTAAACGGCCACCACCTGGTACCTCGCGTCGCCCGGGACCGCCAGGACAACTGGCAGTTCTTCTACCGGAAAATTCACTACGTGGGCGAGGAGCTTGTCCAGATTACCCATTTTGTGGATGGGCGGCAGGTGTTTCATCCCCGGTGGAGTCCGGATGATTCCCGGATTGTCTTCGACACATCCACCGATTTCGGGCGAGACATTGCTCAGATACCGGCTGGCGGGGGCGCACTGAAATTTTTGCTGAGCAGCCGCTGCGACGAGCGCTACCCGGTTTACGATCCGGGAACCGGCCAGCTCTATTATGCCAGCGATCGCACCGGGATTTTTAACCTGTATCGGTTGGACCCGGAAAGCGGGCGGCAAGAGGCGTTGACTAACGTGACCGGCGGCGCGTTTATGCCCTCCGTGACCCCGGATGGCCAGGTCTTTTATGCCCTCTACGAAAATGTCGGCTACAAAATTTATCGGCTCGATGCCCCGATGGGCATTCAGCCGGCCTACCTGACCTATCTGCCGGACTATCAGGATTCCATTCCCAAATTGCAGGCGGCGGGGGACCCTTCCACCAACCATTCGCCGCGGCCGTACAGGCGACGTTTTCCCGGATTTGCTGTTTTTCCACGCCTGTTTCTGGATTACGGCACCGTCAAGCCGGGGCTTTATTTTTACACCAACGAAATTTTAAACAAGATCTCTCTGCTGGGCGGGGTGGACATCAACCGTCATCAGGACCTGGACCTGTTTTTACTCTTCGACCTGCGTCTGTGGAAACCCACCTTTTTTGTGGAGGCATTCAATCAAACCACCCACATTACCGATTTGTTTTCCATTGAAGGGTACAATGCCCGGGTGAACCGAAAGGTCAAATTCAACCTCTTTGAAGCCAGCGCCGGCATTCGGGGGGCATTCTTACCCCGCTGGTTACCCAACTGGCAGTACCGGCTGGCCTACACGTTCAGTCTTTATCGGGCCACTTCGGGCACCTTTTCCTTTCGGGATCCAGCCAATCCCAATCGCGTGTTTGTTTCTCCCAATTTTCGCTATACATACTTGCGGGGTCACCAGGTGAGCTTGAACCTGGTTCACGACGGGGTACCTTTAACACCGGAAAAGGCCATTAATCCGCGTAGCGGGCGCTACATTTCCTTGCGGGTAAGCCGGGAATGGAACCGGTTTCTGAAAGATTTTGCCACCGATCGGGCCGTTGCGGCGGAAATTTTCGACAATTTCTACTTCTGGCGCTTTTCTCTGGACTGGGAAGAATATCTCCCGGTGCCCGGCACCGAACATCACACACTGGATTTGCGCTTTCAGGGCGGGTTGATCGATCGGCCGGTGGACGATTTCTTCAATTTCTTCGCCGGCGGGTTGGTCGGGTTGAAGGGATATCCTTATTTCAGCATCGAGGGCCGGCGCAAAGCCATCGGGTCGGTAACCTACCGGCTTCCGGTGTTTCGGAACATCGACCGTCAACTGTTGCACGTGTTTTTACGCAGTTTGTACCTGGGCGCATTTTTCCAGGCCGGCGATGCCTGGGACCGGGGCGGGCTGGATGTGGGCAACCTGAAAACCGATGTGGGCCTGCAGCTCCGGTTGGACACCACCTCCTGGTACTTTTTACCCACCCGCCTGTTCTTCGAAGCCGTCTATCCGCTTCGGGAACAGGTAAATACAACCCAGAACATTCGCTACAAGCAGGAATGGCGGTTTTATTTCGGGATATTGTTCGATTTCGATTTACGTGTGGAACAGGCCGGGCGCAGGCGTTAAAGAGGATGCTGGCTTTGAGGGTGGGGGAGAGGATAGTCGTGCTAAATTTTAGGGGGAGCTGAAAATGAAATCCTTCCGCAGCACAGCGATGCTGGTGGTGATCTGTTTGTTCGGGGCGGTTCATGCCGGGGACGCCCCCGAAATTCCCGGGAAGGAAACACTTCTCTACCGGCAAAAGGTCAAATCCGAACTGGCCAAGGCGGTGCAGGCCGAGGCAGCCGGCAGCCAGTCCGTGCCGGGAAGCAAATCCATTGCCCGGGCCGTGCTTTTCTCGGCTGCCGTTCCCGGTACCGGACAGCTCTACGCCGGCGCCTACCTGAAAGCCGGATTTTTCCTCCTGACGGAAATTGCCGGCTGGGCGGTCAACATCCATTACAACAATCTGGGCAACGACAAGGATCGGGAATTCCGCCAGTTCGCAGACGAGAAGTGGAGTGAATACCGCTACTGGTCTTACATCAATTACCGCAATAGCCAGCTGGCCAACCCCAAAATACCGGTCTATCCTTACCGGGAAGTCAAGTCTCCATTTAACAAAACCTGGTTTTTAATTGACGAGAACGTGTTCGGGCCCGATGTGGTAGACCAATTGCGCCAGATTGAAAACGACTTTCCCCATTTTACTCATATTTTGCCGCGGACCAAAACCCAGCAGTACTACGAAATGATCGGTAAATACCCCGAACAATTCGGCAATGCCTGGGAAGATGCCGATTTCAATGAGTTTTACAGCGGTTTCGAGAAACGGGTTACGCCCTACAACCAGACTTACACGGATATGCGCAATGCCAGCAACCACTTTTTTGACATTGCCGGTTATGGGAGCATGGCGTTGCTGATCAATCATGTCATATCTGCAATTGATGCCGGATTCAGCACCCGCAGCTACAACCGGCGGCTGCTACAGATGACCTATCGGAATCAGTATTACCGGGGCGAGCTGGTCAACATGCTGGGACTGGCAATAAACCTTTGAGGGCTCAATGGTAAAGCAGGGTTGGCGCGCATTTTTCTTGGCCTGGATTGGTGTTTTTGTGCTGGGGAACTGGTGGTCCCTGCTGGCGGGCAGCGGGAGGCCATTTTTCCAGTTGGGAAAGAAATCGTTCAATGTAGCGGCCGGGCAGGTTGGGGCCAAAGGACCATGGAGCCTGAACCAGGGCGAAAAAACCGGTCTGGCTCCTGAAAAGGTCAAAAAGCCGATTCGGTTTGTTCTGCTTTCGCTCATTCTTCCCGGCAGTGGGGAATGGTTGATGGGCCACCACACGGCGGCAAAAATTTTGTTTCTCTCCGAGGCTGCGCTCTGGGCCGGCTTCTGGGGGAGCAATGCCTATACCGGCGTGCTGGAGCGAGACTTCCATGCCTTTGCAGCTCTGCACGCCGCCGTGGATGCCCGGGGCAAAGACGAGCAGTACTGGATTGACGTGGGCAACGCCAGCAACATCTTTGAATTCAATGAACGGCGCATCATCCAGCGCAATGTGGAAGCCACTTACCCGGAAACCGACGAGTTTTTCTGGCAGTGGGATTCGGAAGCAAATCGCCTGGAATACAGCCGCCTGCGCTCCCGGCACCAGACCTGGGAACGGCGAACCACCCTGATTGTGGCCGGCGTGATCTTGAATCACCTGATTAGCGCTGTCGATGTCATTCGCCTGATCCACAAAGACAACAAGCGCACTGCCCAACAGCAGTCCCGGCTGTTCTGGGAATTCAGGAACACGCCCCAGCAGGGCCAGCGGCTGGCATTACACCTCCTGGTCAACCTGTAGGCCGCTTTTACACGCATCCGAAGGGGCTGCGGAATGTTTTCTCGAGGCTGCCCCAAAAAATACCAGAGCAAAGATGGTTACAAAATACAGCAGGCATCGATTGCCAAAAACCTGTTGCACCGTGTATTGAAATTTCTCAAAGACAAGGCCATTTCAGGCAAATGCAGTTTCCTCGTAATCCTTTATTTTCAGAGAACTCAACCGGCTTTGCTGGCGAGTTGACTTTTGTCCCGTTGCCCGTAAAATGGATTTTTGGATTGTCCTACAAGTAAAGCAAATTGAATAAACTTGCGAATAGTTGCATATAGTCGTTTTTATTAATGGAGTGCTTTCACTCGCAGTTTTTCAACGAAACATGGCAATTTAGGCAAAATCAACAACCGTGTATCCCCTTATTTGTAAGGAACTCACCCCCTTCGCCCCCTCTCTTGCAAGAGAGGGGGGTCGGGGGGAGAG
>RFHE01000170.1 GCA_003696445.1 Calditrichota bacterium
CCTCGCCGGTTTCAATGCGGGCATATTCTTTTCCCAACCGGCGAGCCGCCGCCAGGAGAAAATGCCCCGAACCACAGGCGGGGTCGAGCACCTTGATGGAGAGGATGGCCGCTTTTTTCTCCTCCGGAGTGCCGGCGGCTTTTAGTTTTTCCTGAAGCACCGGCTCCAGGGCATGCTTGATCAAAGGAGCAACCAGTTCTTCCGGCGTGTAATGGGAGCCGGTTTGCCTCCGCTCCTTGCCCGTTTCCAGGAACAAAAATTCAGGGCGGCCGGCCTTCACCTGAATTTCCGGATGATATTCCAGCAGTCCCTCATACACACTCCCCAGCTCCTCCACATCCAGGGCGGCGTAGTTCACCCGCCGGGGTGGACTGGCCGGGGATTCCTGGTAGGTGATCAGGTGGCGAAGCCCGAGCAGCAAATCCCGATTGGAAATGCGGCAGCTATCCAGAAAGATTGGCTCGAACAGCTGGCCGTCCAGCACGGGCAGATCCAGCAGAGCGCCCAGGGGCCGGCCATCCAGCTGCGGGATGGGGGTGTCGTCCGAGAGCAGTTTCCAGAGCACGCGCAGGCCGTGCCACAGGTCCTCGTGCTCGCTGTAAGCGGCATGCCGGTCCACCAGGCGGCGCAATCGGCTCACGCTGTAATGTCGCAAAAACAGGGGATTACTGCTGATCAGCCCGCGGTCCTCGGAGACCAGCAAAAAGAGGAAGCGATAAACCAGGCGGAGGAGCTGGTGGTAGAGTTCCCGGGCGAATGGGGAATTGTGAGTGGTGGATGGAATATCACCCTGCTTCTTACCGCTCGCCACTCGCCACTCACTACTCGCTACTTGCTCTTGTATCCGTTCCCGCAATCCGGTATTGGCCGGATGTCTTAAAAATCCATTGGCCAGGATCTTGATGCATTTTTCCACGCCGTCCCGCAGCTTCTCCCGCACTCTTCCGCCCTGCTCTTCGGAGTACTGGTAGTATTCTTCCAGCCAGCAGCGGTGGGCATCCCTGCCGGTCTGCGGAAAGCGGGTGCGGTGCAGCAGGCGGTAAAGGACGGCAAAGTCCTGGAACAGGCGCTGCTCGAAGATGGCTTCCAGATCAAATTCCACGTAGCTCTGGCGGCGAATATAGGTGCTGTCCCGCAACAGCCGCAGGATTTTGCCATTGGTAACCAGACCCCACAGGGCATCGGTGCGGTTTAAGAATTCCTGTACCAGGGAGTGGGGAGCCAGTCGCGGGCGACCGGATGGCGCCACCCGCCCCAGTTCCTGACCAATTCCCACAATGTGCACCGGCGGTGCGTAGTCGTCCTCACCCGCCCGGTGGGAGATGGCAAAAGTCAATCCCCCCACCTCATAGGCCCTGCGATTGTATTGCAGGTCGAAATCGAGCAATCTCAGGAAGGGAATCACCCAGGATTCCCGGGTGACTTTGGTGCCCGGATCCCCTTCGGGCAGTCGCTCCAGGCGATGCTGAAACACGCGCCAGAGGGCCTGGGCGTCGGCAAAGACGGCGGCGATTTCGTCATTCAGGCCGCGACGTCCACTCAGGCCAAAGTCCTGGGGCTTCTGCCCGGGCAGTTCGTCGTTGAGCAGTTGATCCAGCAGATCGGGGGCGAACAATCCGCCTTCGATGCGCACGGCCGGGAAAACCTTCATTGGCGAACCTCCGGTTGCAGAACCAGGATAGCCAGCAGATCGGGGGGCATTTGCGGTCTGACCCGCAGCTCGCGCACCCGCAGGGAGACTGCCCGGCGAATGCGCTTGTGGCTGGCCTCCAGCTGAGCGGCGCGCTGGTGAATTTTATCGGCAATGCTCCGGCACAGGGGGGTAAGCCCGGACCAATTTTCTCCAGCACGCTCCCAGTCCCCCAGCATCTCCAGGGCGAATGCCACCAGTTCCCGCTTTTCCGAAGGGGAAATGTTGCTGGACGGTTCCGCCCCGGCCAGCAGAGCCAGGGCCTGCCCATCGGGCAACAGGGGATCGCTGGCCCCCTCCTGCGGCTGCCAGCCGAGCGCCAGCACTTCTTCGGCCAGCATGGGCGCTTTTCCCGGAATCTCCACCAGGTAGCGCACCTGCAGGAGCAACAGGGTGGTCAAAAGCTGCACCGCCCGGGTCCGCACCGCACCGCATCGGCTGACCACAGGAATGTGCCCATCCTCCTTTTTGCCTGCGGCGAGGGCTTCTTCCAGCAGGTAACGGGCCAGGGAAGCCACAAAGCGGTGGTTGCGCCCCACGTATTCGGCGCCTTCCGGGGTGGGGGAGGTAAAGCTGATGCGCCAGGGCGGCGTTTCCCGCGTTCCGGACCGGGTGACCGGTTCAGGCAGCGCCTGCCGGATGGCCTCCGGCAACAATGCCAGCACGTTCTGATCCCGAGGGACAAGATAAACCAGCGGATTCCTGGAGTCCCTGCGCAGGGGAAGATTGAGGCGCTGGGCTGCGTTGCACACAAAATCTTCCACAGACCGGGCATCGCCCAGCACGGCATCCACTTCCTGCAGTGCTTTTGCCACTTCCTCCGGTTTAATGGCTCGCTGGGCGAATCGGCTACGGGAAATTTTTTCCCGCCTGGCTTCTTCCTCCCACCGGCGGTGAAACATCTGCAGCTGTACGTTTTCCTCAAACAGGGAA
This sequence comes from Calditrichota bacterium, assembly GCA_003696445.1. Taxonomy (GTDB): domain Bacteria; phylum Calditrichota; class Calditrichia; order RBG-13-44-9; family J042; genus J042. Next base: position 2,624 of record RFHE01000170.1, read on the forward strand.
AGTTGTTCCGGCTGCCTCCGGTGGCGCAGGAACAGGGAATTGAAAATGGCTTCCATAACCGTTTCACTCTCTTCCGGAACGGGCACATGGGTTCCCAGAGAGCGATGAATTTCCTGCGCCTTGTTGAGCAGCACTTCCAGCACGGCGCCGTCCACCGGATTGTCCTTTCCATAAAAGCGAACCGCTTTTACCCTGGGTGCGGTCTGGCCGTAGCGATCCACTCGCCCTTCGCGCTGCTCCAGGCGATTGGGGTTCCAGGGCAGATCGCAGTGAAGCACGGCGTTGAATTTTTCCTGCAGGTTGATTCCCTCGCTCAGGCAATCGGTGGCCACCAGCACGTGCGGGGAAGCAGCATCGATTTCATCGATCATCGCCCGCCGTTCTTCTTCCCCCTGCCGGCCGGTAATCACCACCACCTGCACCTCCTCGCTCAAGGCCCGGCGCAGTTCCTGGCCCAAGTATTCTGCAGTGGCCACATACCGGCACCAGATGATGGGATGAAATCCCTCACGGAGCAATTGCTGAATCTTCTCGATGCAGCGCACCAGTTTTCTATCCTTCTCCGGTCCGGCCAGCCGGGCGGCCAGGTCGGCCAGCCTTCGCAATCGGCGGCGTTCAGCCTGCTCCAGGGTGGTTTCCGTCTTTTCGATGGGCGGGATAGGAACCTCATCGTCGGTGGCCTCCTGGTCGGCCTCAAAAACGGTGTAGGAGAAATCTTCCTGATCGGATTGCTCCTCTTCCAGTGGTTTGATTCGATTTTCCAGTGCGGCAACGGCGGCGGCCGGGCTGGACATTACGCAGCGCAATAGCGCCAGGGCGCCCCAGTAGCGCACCCGCCGTCTGGGAGTCGCCAGAGCCTCCCCGCTGCTCACCAGTTCACTACAAAACTGAAAGGTCTGGTCAAACAGTTTTCGGTAGTCCTCGGAGAGGGAATAGCTGACATCCTCGGCTTCCCTCTCCGGGAAGCAATGGGAGGATTCCCAGAGTTGTTTGATGTCTGTTCGGGTTCTCTGGACAAAGTGTCTGGCCAGCTCAATGCGCTGCGTTTCGCTGAGAGAGGATAAATCCCAGTCCCCGAATTCCGGTTTCAACAGTTGCAGCAGAGATCGGAAGGCGGTTTCAATGCCGCTGTGCGGGGTGGCGGTGAGCAGGATGAGATGCCGGCTTGCGTCCGCAGCGATGTCCCTCAACAGCCGGTGGCGCTGCTGTTGGGCCTTGTTTCTGGAACTGGCTTCGGCGGCCCCGTGGGCTTCGTCCACAATCACCAGTTCCGGGCAGAATTCCAGAAACAGGTGGCGGTTGCGATCGCTTTTGGCCCAGTCGATGCTGATGACCTGAATGGGAAATTGCTCGTAAATGGTGCGCCCCGGGGGCGTCTGTCGTTCCAGTCGGCCGATGGTCGAGGAGCGAAAGACCACCGCTTCCAGGTTAAATTTCTCCCGGAGCTCTTTTTCCCACTGGTCACACAGGTATGGCGGGCACAACACGGCAAAGCGCTTGATTTCGCCCCGGTCCCACAGCTCCCGGGCC
>RFHE01000013.1 GCA_003696445.1 Calditrichota bacterium
CAGCCCACCGGAGGGACCACCGGGCGGCACACCGAGGTGCGTAAAATGGTGCTGATACGGTAAAAAACCCTTCTGGATACGAAAATTGCCCCCATTGGGAGTGTCAAGTCATTGTCCTTTTCCCTTCGCCCGCCGTATCTTAAAACAAAAACGGTGTTTTGCAGATGAAACTTTCCCACATCCTGGAATCCAGCCTTTACGTTTCCGACCTGGAGCGGGCCGAGCAATTTTACCGCCAGGTGCTGGGGCTCAGCCTCTACTCGCGCAAGGAGGGCCGGCATGTGTTTTTCCGGCTGGCCAACGGGATGCTGTTGCTTTTTCGGGCCGAGGCCACCGAACAGCCGGGCGGTGGGGTGCCCGCCCACGGGGCGCGCGGGCCCGGACACCTGGCCTTTGCCGTTCCCCAGGAGGCGCTGCCGGCCTGGAAGGCCCACCTCCAGGCCCAGGGCGTGCCCATCGAAGCGGAGGTTGAGTGGCCGGGTGGGGGAAGCTCCCTTTACTTCCGCGACCCGGACGGCAACAGCCTGGAGCTGGCCAGCCCGGCCATCTGGCGCTACCAGGAAGCCGGGTTTTTCCATCCCCCGGCGAAATCCTCAGACGGATGAGCAGGTTTTTTCCCCAGTCGGGCCAGATCTGCTTAAATTGTCCGCCGTGCGGCCGCCGAATGAAGCAGCCGTAGAGATGAGCGGATGGTGAACCCGACATAATCTGGAGGGCTGTGCACCGTGGCTTACTGGTTGTTGAAATCCGAACCGGAAACTTACGCCTGGGAGGATCTGAAGCGGGAACCGGGCCGGCAGACCCTTTGGGATGGGGTGCGCAACTACTTGGCCCGGAATCGTTTGAAGGCCATGCAGGTAGGGGACCTGGCCTTTTTCTATCACAGTGGCAGACAGAAGGCCATCATGGGCATTGTGCGGGTGGTGCGGGAAGCCTACCCCGATCCCACCCAGTTCGATCCGGCCAGTCCCTACCGGGATCCCAAAAGCTCGCCGGAAAACCCCCGCTGGGTTGCCGTAGATGTGGCCTGGGTGCGGGATTTTGTGCCACCCATCACCCTGGACGAGCTCAAGGCCCGGCCCGAACTGGCCGACTTGGAACTGCTGCAGCGGGGCAACCGTTTCAGCGTGCAGGAGGTTACTCCGGAACAATGGCGCCGCATCTGCGCCCTGCGCCCCGATTGATCGCCGCTGCCCTCGGCGATCCATGATCCATCCATTGCCCGCCAACACCTTCCAGCCGGGAGAGCATCAGACCCGAAGAAGCCCCGGGGAATAAGCGATCCGGGCTGTGCGCCACCGGCGCTTTTCCGCGCCGCGACCGGGTGCTTTTTCCCCTCCTTGCTCTGAAATTTGGGCTTGTTTCTGGTCCTGTGGAGGGCTTGTCGAATCAACCGGAGCAGCCGCCGGAACGCGGTTTTATGAGGAGAGGCAGGGGAAAGGGTTGCCGGTGCCATTCTTTGGGAGGGCTCACCCGTAGCAACAAAGCAAGCAAGGGGAATTTTCATTTAGCACCCTCTCGGCCTAACCCAACCGGAGCCGGCGGCTCTGGACTCTGCCAGGGCATGGTCCAAGCTCCGGTGCCCTCGCAGGCCGGTTGCCAACCTCGCTTCAGCCCCGGGCAACCATCTCCAGAGTTACCAAATTGGGGCAGGGCCGGCCCTGCTCCACATCGGCAATGTTTTGCAGGGTGGTTTGGGCGATGTTTTCCAGGGCATTGCGGGTGAAAAAGGCCTGGTGGGCGGTAATCAGCACATTGGGAAAGGTGAGCAGCCGGGCGAACACATCGTCCTGAATCACCTGATTGGAAAGGTCTTCGAAAAACAGATCGGCCTCCTCCTCGTACACATCCAGCGCCAGATGCCCGATTTTGCCGGATTTGAGATGGCGGATTACCGCCCGGGTATCGACCAGCGCACCGCGACTGGTATTGATCAGCACCACGCCATCCTTCATCTGCTTCAGGGCGTTGTCGTCAATCAGATGATGGGTCTGGGGCGTCAGGGGGCAATGGAGGGTGATGATGTCGGATCGGGCGAACAGGCTCTCCAGCGGGACGTAATCCACCCCCAGTGCACGGCATTCGGGATCGGGATATGGGTCGTAGGCCAGCAGCCGGCAGCCGAATCCGTTGAGGATTTTGGCCACCACCCGGCCGATTTTTCCGGTGCCAATAATGCCCACCGTTTGTCCGTGGAGATCCCAGCCGAGCAGCCCCTCCAGCGCAAAATTGCCCTCGCGCACCCGGTTGTAGGCCCGGTGGATTTGCCGATCCACCGCCAGCAACAAGGCCACCGTATGTTCGGCTACCGCATGGGGAGAATAGGCCGGGACGCGCACTACGGTAAACCCGAGCCGATCGGCGGCAGGCAGATCCACATTGTTAAATCCGGCGCAGCGCAGCGCGATGAGCCGGGTGCCGCCTTCGGCCAATCGAGCGAGCGTTTCGGCATCCAGGGTATCGTTGACAAACACACATACGGCCGGGAAGCCCTGAGCCAGCAGCGCTGTTTCCCGGCGCAGGTGAGGTTCAAAGTACACCAGCTCGTGCCCGAACCGCCGGTTGGCCTGGTCTAGAAATTCTCGGTCGTAGGATTTGGTACTGAATACGGCTACCTTCATCTTGTCCCCCTTAAGAAAAAAGCCTGGATATGGGTTGCGTTGCTGCCTGGAGCTCCCGGACATCAGCCTGCCTGGTGTTGTTTCCAGCTCCGGTAATACAGCGCCACCTCTTCCACAAAATTGCGGTGATTGGGCTGCCAGTTTAAGATGGTGCGCGCCTTAAAGGCATCCACATGCTGATCCAGCGCCAGGCATTCGGCGAAGGGACCCATCTCACCGGCGGCTTCCTCAACCGGCTTAAAGGTGATGCTGCCCCGGTAGCCGGTAGCCCGGGCCACGGCTTCCACCATTTCCCGAACGGTTAGCCGGGAGGCATCGCACACGTTGAGCACTTCCCCGTAATAGCCCACCTCGCCGGCTGCCCGGTAGGCCTGGGCCAGATCCTCCACGTGCACCATGGCCCAGTGGTTCTGCCCGTCCCCGATGGCGGTCAGATTTCCGCTTTCTGCGCCCTGGAACCACAGGCCGGTCAGTCCGCCGCGGCCCCCGTACACGCACCCCGGCCGAATCACCAGGCCCCGCACCTGCTCGGCGCTCAGTACCTTCTCCTCCACGGCCGGCCGCCAGCGTACCAGCTCGGCAGGGGAAAGGGGTGTGCTCTCATCCACAGTCTGGTGCCTGGTGTTGCCGTAAACCCACACGCCGCTGGTGTAAATGAGCAGTTTGGGTTGTGCGCCGCGCTCTCCGCAGCCAATCAGCGTGTCCACGGTCTGGTGATCCAGATCCACGGCCCGCCCGGAGGCCTCGAAAGCGGTGTGAACCAGCACGCTGCAGGCCTCGGCGGCTTCCCGGTAGCTCTCCGGCTGATCCAGATTGCCAACCACCGGCTCAATTTCCCAGCGCTCCAGAAGCGCCGCTTTTTCAGGATTTCGAATCAGTCCCTTTACTTGATGGCCGGCCTGCCGAAAAGCCCTCGCCACGGCAAAACCAATGTATCCGGTCGCTCCGGTGACAAAGACTTTCATGACGCCTCCTCCTGAATTTTTTTTTGTGGCCCGTTGATTCACAATTTAGAGTGTCCAACCCCGGGAGACAAACGACGAAATGGAGAACCTGTGCCCTGTTGCCACCCAGCTCTTCGGGGCATAACGGAGATTTCGATGGCCTTCGGGATCCAAATGCCCGTTTCATTGGATCGGCCGGCAGGTTAAATTTTCTCAATCCAAACCCTTAAGCCAGGGAGGACAGGCGATGGAGATTGCTGCCTTTGCTGCCCATGGTCCCGGCCAACCGCTGGAGCGCTTTGCTTACCGGCCCGAGCCGCTGGGACCTCAGGATGTGGAGGTGCAGATTGAATTCTGCGGCATCTGCCATTCCGATGTTCATTTGATTGACAACGACTGGGGCATCAGCCAGTACCCGCTGGTTCCGGGGCATGAAATTGTAGGGGTGGTCAGTGCCCGGGGAGAAGCGGTAGCGCATCTGGAGGTAGGGCAGCGGGTCGGAATCGGCTGGCTTCGGGGCGCCTGCCTGCACTGCGAATGGTGCCTGCGCGGCGAAGAAAACGTGTGCCCGGAACGCCAGGCTACCTGTGTGGGCCATTACGGCGGGTTTGCCCGCGCCATTCGGGTACACAGCCGCTTCGCCTTTCCTCTGCCCGATGGATTGGAGCCGGCAGCGGCGGCACCGCTGTTGTGTGCGGGAATTACCGTCTATTCCCCGCTGCGCCAGGCCTGGCAGGGCCACCCGCTGCGCGTGGGGGTCGTCGGACTGGGCGGGCTGGGGCATCTGGCGGTCAAGTTCGCCCGCGCCTTCGGCAGCGAGGTCACCGTGTTCTCTTCCCGGCAGGAAAAGCAGGCCGAAGCGGAACGCCTGGGTGCCCACCACTTCCTGAGCTCCACCGATCCGGCACAGATCCAGAAAGCGGCCGGTAGGCTGGATCTAATCATTGCTACCGTTCATGTGCCGCTGGCCTGGGAGGCGTTTGTGAATTGCCTTCGCCCGAAAGGAACCCTCTGCTTGCTCAGCGGGCTGGCCGGCACGCTGAACATTGCTGCCGGACAGCTTATGGAAGGGCATCGCACCGTGAAGGGCAGCACGGTGGGCAATTGCTGGCAAACCCGCGAGATGTTGCAATTTGCCGCCTGGAATGGCATCCAACCGGAGATTGAAATCTTCCCGGCCGGCCGGATCAATGAGGCCATCCAGCGGGTTCGGGAAAATGCAGTTCATTTCCGGGCGGTGGTGGATTTCCGCCAGGCTTTCAATGAATCGCGGGCGGCAGATCCTCGATAGGCGGCCGGAGGGCGGCTTAATAAGAAAAAACAGGCGAATGCGTTGCCAATGAATCGCCCCTCTGGGCGTGGGATAGAGCAACGCCCTGTATCAGGAATTCTGAAAAAACAATTGAAGGGCGGAATGCATCTCCTCCGGAGCTGTCTGAAAAAGGCGTTAGGGTGTGTTTTTGCGCAAATTGCTGTTTCACTGGCACCGGACTTCAATCAACTCGCCCTCCAGATCCTCCCTTTCCACCGACGAGCCCTGCTTTAAAACTATTCGCCAACTCGAGTATTAGGTCTGTCTAAAAAGTCTGCAAGACTGTAAATTTATGCAAACAACTGTTTCACCGGCGTGGGACTTAAATCAACTATCGCCCCGAGCGAGGTTGTCCAAAAAGGTTTGAATGCTGTATTATTATGCAAATCACTGTTTCACTTGCACCGGACTTAAGTCAACTCACCCCACCAACCCCATATCTTGCAAGAGAGGGGGCGAAGGGGGTGAGTTCCCTACAAGTAAAGGGATACAAGGTTGTGGTTTTGCCTAAATTGCTGTGTTTCGTTGAAAAACTGCAAGTGCAAGCTCCCCCCTCTAATACAAACGACAATATGCAATTATGCGAAAATATGTTCACCTTGTTTTACTTTTTGAAAAGGCCCGGGTGAGGGCACGTGTTGAATGAAGCCCGATGCCGGGTGGTTCTTTTGCCAAAAGCCCTGCCTTCTTTATTTGGAGGCACAACACCTTTTCCCCAGGTTTTCCCCGGCGTCCAAAGCCCGCACCTCGTTTTAAAATAAAAGCGCTATGACCGCACTGGATTTTGCCGTAAGTTTTGTGCTGTTTTTAAGCTCAACGGTTGATCCATTAAAACACTGGAGTGGTCATGAAATTGTTCTCAGTACTCCTGCTGGCCCTGGCGGTGCTGGCCGGCTGCAGCAAATCGTCGGAACTAAACAAATTAGAGAAAGGCACACCCTTGTACACACTTGCCAAAGATTTGTCGAAAAAAGTCCCTGCCCTGGATCCGGACAAGAATGCCGTTCTGGCCCGCAGCAAATATTTTACGCTGACCGTTGCCGACGTGATGGAGGCCCTGAAAGAAAATTATGGTAACCGGGTAAACAGTTTGCCCAACCTGCAGACCGAACAGGTGCGCTCCATCATTGAAGCCGGGGTGAAGGAACTGGCCGACCGGCGGCTATTGCTCCATGCTGCTCAGCAGGCCGGTGTGACTGTTACCGATGCCGAGGTGGACAGTCTGTTGCAGGCCCAGTATGCCCGGGTCGGCGGTAAAGAGCGTTTTGCCACCCTGCTGGAGCAGAACGGCATCACCGAAGACGTGATTCGAAAGCAGCTCTACGAAATGCTGCAGATTCAGAAGTATCTGGAAAAAGAATTGAAGGATGCCGAGGCAGTGAGCGAGGAGGAAATCCAGCAGGCCTATCAGGAAGACAAAACCGCCACCGTGCGGCACATCTTGCTCTCCACTCAGGGCAAATCCAAGGAAGAGAAGGCTAAAATCCACCAGAAAATGGAAAAGCTTCTGGAACGGGCTCGTTCCGGAGAAGATTTCGCTGAACTGGCCAAGCAGTACAGCGAAGATCCCGGCTCCAAAGAAAACGGCGGCCTGTACGCGGATTTTCCCCGTGGCAAGATGGTGCCGCCCTTCGATAGCGCGGCCTTCAACACGCCGGTGGGCCAGATCAGCGGGATTGTGGAAACCCAGTTCGGCTACCACATTTTGCAGATCCTGGACCGCAAAAAGGAAACCCGGCCCCTGAGCGAAGTGCACGACGAACTGGCCGAGCAGGTCCGGCGCCAAAAGCAGACCAAAGCCTACAACCAGCTGCTGGCGAAATTGCGCAAAGAGGCCGAATTGACTTTCGAGACCATCTGAAGCCACCGCTAAAACGTTTGGACAAAAACCCCGCATTCATGGCGGGGTTTTTGCGTTTTAGGATGGAGAGTGACCTGGACTTGAAAGCATTTTCAATAGGCAATAAAACATCATGGGATGTCGTCTCGAGCGGTGGCAATTGGGGGGAAG
>RFHE01000171.1 GCA_003696445.1 Calditrichota bacterium
ACATGTCACCCCGAGCGTAGTCCCGCTCCGGCGGGACGAAGTCGAGGGGTCTCGTTTTCAGAAAAAAGAGACCTCTCCACTTCGCACCGACTGCGTCGGCGCTCCGGTCGAGGTGACAGGAGGAATGCACTCACTCTTTGGATTTCCAGCACCCATGACGCCACCTCACCTCTCACCGCGAGGGCAGTCCCGCTCCGGCGGGACGTAGTCGAGGGGTCTCGTTTTCAGAAAAAAGAGACCTCTCCACTCCGTCCCCCGCGAGGCGGGGGACTCCGGTCGAGGTGACAGGTTGGGTGCGCAGGGCCACTTTATTTCAAACGCTCCCGGTGACCTCAAACATGTCACCCCGAGCGTAGTCCCGCTCCGGCGGGACGAAGTCGAGGGGTCTCGTTTTCAGAAAAAAGAGACCTCTCCACTTCGCACCGACTGTGTCGGCGCCCCGGTCAAGGTGACAGGATGGGTGCGTTTATGTCCAGGACTTCCAGCGCCCCAGACAGCGCACCACCTGTTATTCGTCCATCTGATCCACGCTTTCCACCGGTGGTTGAACGGCCAGAAAATCTCTGGCAAAACGCTGCTCGTAGTCGGCGAGCAATTCGCTGACCCGATCGTAGTTATCAGAGGCCACAATCAGGCCGGCGTGGTAACGCTTTTTCATCCGCCACACGATCTCCGGGTCGGTGTAGGCGCTGGTATCGGGCCATTCCTGCCGGGCCAGGCACAGGATGAGCCCGGCGTGGCGCTGGACAGCTTGCGGCAGCTGATAGGCTTCGCCGCGGGCATTGGCCACTTCGATGCGGGCCCATTCCCGCCACAGATTCAATCCGGACGCGGCCTCCACCAGCTCCACGATGTTGGCCCCACCTACCCGGGCGGCGGCTTCCAGAAAATAAAATCGGCCGTCTTCCCTGCTGCGTATGTATTCCAGATGGGTTACCCCGCGCACCATGCCCAGCGCTTCCAGCACCTTTTCATTCAGCTGAATCAACGCCTTAAATTCCGGACTTTTGGGCTTCAGGGTACGGGTAATGAAAATCCCCCCCTCGTGGGCCACGTTCATCGGCGGGCGGGCATAGCCGCTGGGCAGGGCAAACTGCACCGTGCGCTCCCAGATGATGCTGTCCACGTGGTACACGTCCCCGGGAAGGAATTTTTCCAACAGGTAGTAGGATTGCCGATCGCCCAGGCGTTCCACCAGCCGCCAGAATTCTTCCTCGCTGCTGACCTTTTTGATCCCGATGGCACCGGCTTCGGTGCGCGGTTTGAGCACCCACGGCGGGGGCACCTGCTTCATAAAACTGCGGATTTCGTCATAGTTGATCACCCCCACGAAGTCGGGCACCGGAATGCCGTACTCCCGGGCCTGATGGCGCATGGCCAGCTTGTCCCGAAAATAGCGAATGGTGGTTTCCCCGATGCCCGGTATGCGCAGATGTTCGCGCAAGCTGGCCGCGGTCATCACGTCGTAATCGTCCAGGGCCACGATGCGATCAATCTTCTGGCTGCGGGCCAGATAGCTCACGGCGTTGATCACATCCTGCACGTTGAACAGATCCGGCATGTAATACACTTCGTCGATGCTTTCCCAGGGCCATTCGCGCTCTTTCAGTTTTTCTCGGGTCAGTAACAGCACCCGGCAGCCCAGCCGATGGGCCTCTTCCAGAAAAGCGGTGCCTTTGAAAAAGCTGGTCAGGCACAACAGGGTAATGGAACGGGTTTCTGCCATAGAGCGGCTCCTTTGCTTCCTCTGGTTCAAAGTTAGCTGAAATGCAGGCAATTTCAAAGGATTTCGCCGGATCGAATTTTCGGGGAGGCCCTTTTCAGGGTGGGGGCTCAGGGAATCCAACTCATGCCGTCCGGGGAAGGTCCGGTCTGCACCCAGCCGGAGACGGCGCCGGTGAGCAGGTCCACCCTGGCCAAGCGGTTCAATCTGGAGAGGGCCACCACCGCCCAGCGCTGGTCTGGAGACACCAGAAGGCCGATCGGTCGGGGAGGACTCTCAGCCCGCGGCGGGGCCAGCGCAATGCGCTGCACCACGCTGCGGCCCGCTGCATCGAAGAGGGCCAGTTCCCCCCGCCTCAACAAACTGACCAGAACACGCTGCCCGTCGGGGGTGAATTTCAGGCGAATGGGAAAGCCCGGGCAGGCCAGCCGGGCAACCGGTTTTAATGAGTCGGCTTGCACAATGGTGATGGTCTCCTCTTCCCTATTGGCCACCCACAATTCCTTTCCATCCGGCGAGAGCGCCAGCCCCTCGGCACCGGCGCCGGTAGGCACGTCCCCCAGCTTGCGCCCGGCCGCCAGGTCGATGGCCGTCACCGTTCCCGAGCCAATATTGCTGACATAAGCCCGGCGTCCTTGAGGGTCTGCCACCACCATGTGGCTCACTGCCTGTCCGGTAAAGATGACCCGGCGAATTTTTCGCAGAACCACATTCACCACCAGCAGCGCCTGCCGGGATTCGGCGGTTACCAGCACCAGGGAGTCGGAGACAAACCACAGTCCGTGGGGGCGTTGAAAGGCGCCCAGTTCGATGGTGGAAAGCGGCTTTGGGGGATTGAGCTGAAGCAGGGTCAGGCTGTGGCCGGGCCTACGGCCCCCGTAATTGCTGATCACAGCCAGCTTTCCGTCCGGCGTTACGGCCACTTCGTGCGGTCCGTCGCTAGTGGGTACGGTGGCCAGAACCGTGCCGTGCTCCAGATCAAGAACTTGCGCGCTGGCCGCGGCCTTGTTCAGGACGATCAGTCGAAGGGCAGCCTGGCCGGCCTGCAGCCCAGCCCATAGCAGGCACAGGCCGAGCAGAAGAATACGTAATGCAAACATGCGAACGCTCCTTTCACCGCTACCCGACTTTTCCCGTCCGGCCAGTCAGTTTTACCGTTGCCCTACTCGCTGGACGGGGCATCAACCCAGTCGGCCAGAAAAATGTTGGTCTCTCCCGGCTTCTCGTTGAAGCGATTGGAAGCAAACACCAGATGCTTGCCGTCCCGGGTGAACATGGGAAATCCGTCAAAGGTTTCGTTAAAGGTAATCTGCTCCAGGCCGGTGCCGTCTTCGTTGATCATGTACAAGTCGAAATTGCGAGGGTCGGCGCTGTTCACATTGGAAGCAAAAATAATCCTCCGGTTGTCGGGATGGAAGAAGGGCGCAAAGCTGGCTTTGCCGAAGTGGGTTACCTGACGGATGTTTTTGCCGTCGGCGTCCATAACGTAAATCTCCAGCGTGGTGGGACGGTACAGATCGTGTTGGACCAGTTCCTGGTAATCTTTCAATTCTTCGGGGGTGGTGGGCCGGCTGGCGCGAAAGACAATTTTTTGCCCATCCCAGGAAAAAAACGGCCCGCCGTCGTAGCCCCGCGCAAAGGTGAGCCGCCGCTGTTCGCTGCCATCCAGGTTCATGGTGTAAATTTCCGGATCCCCATCCCGGGTGGAGGTAAACACAATTTTGTCGCCGGTCGGCGAAACCGTGGCTTCCGCATCGTAGCCGGGAGTGGTGGTAAGCCGGGAGAGAATTTTTCCGTCGCTCACCCGAGCCAGAAAAATGTCGTAGGTGGAATACAATTGCCACACGTAACCGTGAGAACGATCCGGTGGTGGTGGGCAAGTGGAATCGGCCAGATGGGTCGATGAGTAGATAAACAGACTATCCCCGGGCAAAAAATAAGAACAGGTGGTCCGCCCCCGCCCGGTGGATACCATGCGCTTACCGGAACCATCCAGGTTCATCACAAAAATCTGGTCGCAGTGCAATTGACCGGTGGTTGCCTGGTAAATCAGTTGTTTTTCTGAAAAGGAAAAGTAGGCCTCGGCATTCTCCCCGCCATGGGTCAACATGCGAATGTTTTTCAAATGGATCTCTCCCGGAAAACGGTAAGGATCACTTTCCCTGGCCGCGGTCCCGCAACCGAACAGCCAGAACAGCCCGAGCAGTCCAAAGAACGAAATTCCAATATGCTGTATGTGTTTTTCGATCAACTCAAAGTCCTTTCTGTTTTGAAGGCGTTATTGCTCCCAATAGCTCGCCGAGCGGCTGAAAATTTAAGCCTTTTTTCCCAACGGTGTGAGTCTTTTCCGCAAAATCAGGCACTTTGTCTGCCTTCTGCCCGCCGGGTATTTTTCTAATGGAGTGCGCATCAGGCACCCACAGGCAGAAAAATCTTCTCGGGGATTGACTTTTCGGGATCATTGCAATATACTTGTTAGGAATCCTAACATTAAAGGAGGTGGTCTCATGTACAGAGGGCTCAGGTATTGCTTTGCCGTGTCTTTACTCATTCTGACCACGGTTGTGTATCTGTGGTCAGCCGGCCAGTCCGGGAAAGTGGCCTATCCGGAGGGCTACCGCTTCTGGACCCATGTGAAGTCCATGGTCATTCAGGAGGGCCACAGCCTTTACCAGGCTTTCGGGGGCATTCACCATGTGTATGCCAATGCGAAGGCCCTGAAAGCGCTTCAGGCCCACAAACCGTTTCCGGACGGTTCGGTTTTCGCTTTCGATCTGCTGGAGGCAAAGGCGCAGGATCATGCCATTGTGGAAGGCTCCCGCAAGGTGCTGGGGGTGATGGTCAAAGACAGCAAGCGCTTTTCCAGCACCGGGGGTTGGGGTTTTCAGGCTTTTCAGGGTCAGGAGCGCAAACCGATCGTGACGGATACGGTAGCCCAGTGTTTCCAGTGCCATCAGGGTGCCAAAGACCGGGACTATGTGTTCAGTGAATTTCGTCCCTGAACCTGGTCGTGGGGATGAAAACATTTAGGGACAACGGCCCGGGCATGGCCGAAAGGCTGCCCGGGCTGAGTGAAACATGCCGGTAACTTTATGACCATACCGATTGGGGCAACGCCCAGCGGGCTACCACAGGAAAAGAATTCTGGTTTCGGAGTCTTGTTTTAATTATTTTTTATTTTTAATGAATTTTGCCGGCCAGGCAGGTTGCCCCCTGTTCTGCTCAGCCGGTCCGCATCCAGCGGGGCCCGTGGTAAAAAAAATGATCCCTGGATGTACCAGGGGCATTTTCCAGGAAACCAGAAGGCAAGGAGGCACAGCGAATGGAAAACATTTTCGACCTCAGCTACCAGCAAAACG
>RFHE01000014.1 GCA_003696445.1 Calditrichota bacterium
ATCGGCCTGTTGATTCAAAGGCCCCTGTTCCACGCTCTGGGTGCCAGCGAACCGGTGCTGGCGCTGGTAACTAATTACCTGACCATCATTTTTCTTTTTGCCCCCCTCATTCTATTGCTGATGTTTACCAACAGTGTGTTCCAAGGGTGGGGCAATACGGTTTTCCCGATGATCTTCATGCTTACCGGCACCATCAGTAATCTGGTGCTGGACCCGCTCTTGATTTTTGGGTTGGGTCCCTTTCCGCGTCTGGAAATGCAGGGGGCGGCGCTGGCCACAGGGCTGGGGCGGGTCCTCGCCCTGAGCATCGCCGTGGTGGTTCTGTTTCTGTATCACAAGCCCACCCGGGTGCGTTTTTCCGGCTTCCAATTCGATTGGAACATTGTTTCCGGCATTCTGAAAGTAGGGCTGCCTTCCTCAGTCAGTCAGATCCTGACCACCATTGCCATGAGCATTATTTTTCTGATTCTCAAACCGTATGGTCCCAATGCCAAAGCGGTTTACACCATCGTCTTCACTTACGAGGTGGTTGTGTTTCTACCGGCCATCGGGGTGTCCCAGGCCATCATCATCATGACTGGCCACAATTTTGGTGCCCGCTTGTTGGACCGGGTGCGCCGGATTTACTGGAGCGGCACGCTGATTGCTTTGGGCATGATGGGGACCACCAGTATCATTATTTTTCTGTTCCCCCATTTCTTTGCCGGCATTTTTGCTCGCAGCCGGGAAGTGCATCAGATGGCCACCACCGCCCTGCGCATCAGCGCGGTGGGATTTGCCTTTATCAGCTTTTATCTGTGCAGTGTGGCCAGTTTTCAGGGCCTGGGTCTGGGACGCCAGTATCTGCTGGCCAACATGACCCGCCTGTATGTGTTGGAAGCCCCACTGGCTTTTGTCGGCTCGCACTGGCTGGGGCTGAATGGGGTGTGGACCGGCATGGCCATGGGCAACATTTTCAGCGCGTTGCTGCTGGTCATCTGGTACCTGTTCATTTTTCGCCGCCAGGTGGTGACCGGCAAAGTGCAGGCAATTTAGAGGAATGGGAACAGTGCTCTGGCTTTTTTCATTTTCAATAATGTATTTAAGTCGAATTAAAACAACCGCCATCGAGGCACGCGAACCGGGCAATGAGCTGGAAACCACGGATTGAACAACTCATCGGCCTTCTGGAAAAAGTACCGCGTCCGGCCAGTTACAAAAACAAGACCGGTGTATATCAGCCTTTTTTTGTGCTCGAACTGCGTCCGGCCGGCTGGGAGGTGCAACCCATGGCCACCTACACCCGCCTGGACGGCAGCGAAGGCCGGGAAACGCGGCTCACCTTCGAGGTACTGGACCACGGCAAAGTCAACATCAATAAAAATGAGTTGAGCTGCCTGTTTTACCTGTATGCCGGCGGGGGCAATCAACGGCCCACTTTTTCCTACGGCCAGCCGGTAGGCTTTTTGCTGGAGTGGCTGAGTCAGAGTCGGCTCCTGGTTCGGGACGTACAGCAGCGGGAGCTTCAACCCATCTCTTTTTACCCGCAGGCGTGCCGGCTGGTGCTTCGCTTCCAGCAAACCCGGTCCGGCTATCAGCTGGTCCCATCCCTGGTGACCCCGGAGGGCAATGTGGATTTGAACGGGCGGGTGGTGATTTTAACCGCCAACCCCATGTACTTGCTTTACCAGAGCACACTCTACCGGCTGGAGTCGGAATTGCCCGCCGTTTTCTGGAGCAACTTCTTCCGCGTTTACCAGCAACTGGAAATTCCCTCCGGGGAAATCGACGAATTCATTCGCCTTTATCTGCCTCATATTCTCCCGGTTCTGGATTGGGAAAATCTGGGCGAGCACATTCGCCAGCGGGCCATCCCCCTCGCCGAAAAACGCATTGTGTTTGCCGAAGAGGAGGGACACCTGCACATTCAGGTGCACTTTATTTACGGGGAGTATCCTTTTCCGGCCTATCCAGCCACCGAACGCAGCCTGGCCAGGGAGGGTCAGGAAATTTTCATGATCCCCCGGGATGTAAAGGAAGAGAATGCGGCCCGGCGGTTTCTGGAAGAGCATGGACTAATCTACCGGAACGGCTACTGGCAGATTGCCACCGATTACTACATAATGGACTGGATGCGCCAGGTGGTGCCGCGGCTGGAGAGGGCCGGGTTTCGCATTGTGGGCGAGGACCAGCTCAGCCGTTATCGGGTGCACCGCCAGACACCCCAGTTGCAATTTGCTGTCAAAACCACGCCGGACGGCCTGCAGGTGAAGTACCAGTTTCGCCTGGGCCGGAAAGCGGTGGAAATACCCGACCTGTTCCGTCAGATTGCCTCGGAGAAGCGCTACCTGCGCCTGAAGGATGGGTCCCATGTGTATTTGCCTCCGGAAATGCGCGAGCAGATTCTGCGCCTGACCCATCTGGTGGACCTGAAGGGCAGCTCCGGACGCTTTCAGTTACCCATGGCCGGTCTGGCCGTGATCAAGGAGCTGGACGATCTGCACGCTCGCATTGCCCTGGATGAACCCGGTCAGCAGCAGCTGGAAGCCTACCGCCGCTTCGAGCGCATTCAGCCTACCCCGCCCCCGGCACAGTTGCGCACCCAACTGCGGGATTACCAGCGCCACGGCCTGGACTGGCTGTGCTTTTTGCATCAGTTCCGTTTCGGGGGCATTCTGGCCGACGACATGGGGTTGGGTAAAACCGTGCAGGTGATTGCCCTATTGGCCAGGCTGAAGGAAACCGGCCAGCTAACCCACCCGGCACTGGTGGTGGTACCGCTGACCCTGGTGTTCAACTGGCGCGAAGAACTGGAACGGTTTGCACCCCACTTAAACGTGCTCTGTTACCAGGGCACTCGCAGCGAACGGGCCAAGCTACAGGAACGCATTGCAGACCACGATGTTGTGATTGCCAGCTATGGGGTGGTGCTGCAGGATCAGGAAACCCTCCGGCAAAAGCCGTTCGAATATTTGATTCTGGATGAATCTCAGAAAATCAAAAATCCCCAGACCAAAACCCACCGGGCGCTGGCCCGGTTCAAAATTCCCCATCGGCTGGCTCTCACCGGCACCCCGGTGGAGAACTCGCCGGTGGACCTGTGGGCTCAGTTTAATATTCTCAACCCCGGATTACTGGGGAGTTTAAGCCAGTTCAAACATCGCTACGTGGATGTCTCGCCGGAACTGGCCCGGGAAAGGCTGGAATCCCTGCAGCGCATCATTTACCCGTTCATCCTGCGCCGCACCAAGAGCGAGGTGGAGAAGGAACTACCGCCCCTCACCGAGGTGGTTCAGCACGTGGAGATGACCGAACTCCAGCGGCAGATTTACCACCGCTGGCTGGAGCGCTACCGGGAAGAAATTTTCAACGCACTGGACGGGCAGAACCTGTCCCGGGTGGGCATTAAAATCGTCGAGGCGCTCACCTATCTGCGCCAGATTGCCTGCCATCCGGCCATCCTGGAGCAGGACGTGCCCCTGGACGAGAGCGGCAAAGTGCAGTTGCTGGCCGATATGGTGGAGGACCTGATTGCCCAGGGGCACAAGATTTTGATTTTTTCTCAATTCGTACGATTTCTGGCCCTGGTGCGGCGGCTGTTTGAGACGCGCGGCTGGCGCTACGAGTACCTGGACGGCAGCGTGCGCAATCGGGCCGAGCATATCCGCCGGTTTCAATCCGAGCAGGGCGTCTCGGCGTTCCTTATTTCCCTGAAAGCCGGTGGCCTGGGCCTCAACTTGACCGCCGCCGATTATGTGATTCATCTGGACCCCTGGTGGAATCCCGCCGTGGAGCAGCAGGCCACCGATCGCGCTCACCGCATCGGCCAGGACAAACGGGTGTTTGTTTACAAGTACATCGTCAAGGATAGTGTGGAAGAAAAAATCCTGAGCCTCCAGGAGCGTAAAAAAGAGCTGTTCCAGCAACTGATTACCTCGGATCGGGGCCTGATCAAGAACCTGACCCGCGAGGATCTGGAGCTGATTTTCGGAACCAACGGGCGCAAAGAACCCTCGAAGGGGTGAGAGCAGGCCGGCGGGCAATGGCCCTGCCGGGGGAGGGGTAACGCTCGGGCGGGCAAACATTGAACCCGAGCACCAAATTTTTTGTTGACAGACCCGCCCTCCGTGACGTATATTGGGCGCAACAAAGGTATGAGTCCCGGAATGATTTTTCAATTCAACGTAAATCAGGTTCTTTTCCCTACCGCTTTTGCGCCATAGTCCACGGGCCTTTCCCGTTTGGTGAACAGCTTTGAACCCTTCAATCGGCACAGAGGGGTGTGGTGTACCCTTTTCTGCTCGAAGCGCCACGCCGCTGCCGCCTGGTTGATGGGTTACCGTTCACCAAAACAGGGGAGGCTTTACCATGCCCGTTTTTTACTGGAAGCATCAATGTCCCGAGGCGAACGACTTCATTGTCTTCTATCCTTTTCGAGAGTGCCCCCTGTGTGGCACGTCGCTTTCGGAGCCTTATGAGTGGCGGTTGACGCCGGACGAACTGGAGGAGCGCTACGAGCGTTTCTGGGGCTTAAAAATTAAAGGACCGCATCGCAAATTCATGGACCGGGTCTTCAAAAATAAAGTAAAAATCTGCCCCGTTTGTCAGGGCGGTTGTATTCTGACCGTCTGGGGAGATCTGATTTACTGGGACTGGTGCGCCCTGTGCGATGGTCTGGGGCATCTGAAAACCATCAGCGAAAAGCGCTTCAAAAGCCTGCGCAAGCGGGTGCTGGATCGATATCCGGATGCGGTGCCTGTGATTCTGGCCGATAATCGCTATCGCAATCAGCAGTACGCTGCGCCGCGGGATTTACAGCTGGACCCCAGAAAATTGTCCGCTGCCAAGCTCAAGGAATTGCTCATAGCGGATTTTTTAGATGATTTCTTCAAAGGATTGCTCAACGATTTCCAGTATCTCGGTCTGGAAGAAGATGAGGAAGCGCTGTCCGACTCCTCCCAGTGGGATGACGATTCAGACAATCCATGGGGGATCTTTGACGATGATGAGGATGATGAGCCGGATCTGGATTGAGAGGCCAGGACAGGGGAGGAGGATGGTGGCTCTCTGCTCAGCTGCCGGTACCCGGAAGGGTGCCGGCGGCTGGGGCTAACACATCAAGAACGCCGTGGACCTTTTGACGAAGCACTGGATTGGAAAGCGTTCTGTTTCCAACGGTTGAGTTAAAATGGAAAGGGGCTGTATAGTCTTGTTGTGTGTATTGTTACAGAACTCGGATATTGCAAAATTTCATCCAGCCGGCCGGCGCCTGCTGGCCCGGTTTCCCACCCAGCACGCCCCATAGCCCTCCCGATCCGGCCGCTTTCCGGTTCTGCGGGGTGAAAGCGAAGTCCGGCAGGGTACCGGGAGTGGCCCAAACGCTAGCACAATTCAGGTTCAACATTCAAACCAGAGAACCCTTACTTGCAATGGGAAAGGAGGGCCTTATGCCGTTGAGGCTGTGGACACATTATTGTTCGATCGCTCAGGAGGAAATTTCCGGTTACACCAAAAAATGCCC
>RFHE01000172.1 GCA_003696445.1 Calditrichota bacterium
GGGCAGGATTCGAAGGCGTTGGCGCCGGTGAGCCCCACGAAACGCACCCAGGGCAGCCTGACCAGCACCTGAAGGTAAGGCCGCTGGCGGCGAAAAATCTCCCGGCTGTAGTTCTGCCTGATCCGGTAGGCCCCGTTCACCCCGGGCAAAAACAGCCGCCCGTCCCGATAGTGCAGCACGCCCCGGGCGATCAGTGCTTCCATCTGCTGCTGAAAGGCCGGCCGGGAGAGGGGCTCCCTGAGCAGGCTGAAGACCTGGTCCGGCGAGAACGCGCTGTGAAACTGGTGCGCCAGGGCCACCGTGTGCACGATCGATTCAGGCGACATGGGCCGGTACCTCCTGGAGGGAAAAACATTGCTGATACACCTGCATGGTTTCCCGGGCACAGCGCTGCCAGGTGAGCGGCTGGACAAAGGACGGATCGGGCTGGTGGGAAAACCCGTTGAGCCAGTCTCGAAAGATCTGTTCCGCCCAGCGGTCCGCATCCAGATGGGGAAACAGCGCCGGCGAGGGCGGGAACAGCTCGCGCACCGCCGGGTTGGCGTAAAGAAAGACCGGCAGCCTGCAGCGCACCGCTTCCAGAGGGGTGAAGCCGAAGCCCTCCAGCCGGGAAGCGCTCAGGAACGCATCGGCCTGATGGTAGAGGGTAAGCAGGCGTTCCCGCTCCGGATTCACCAGGATCTGGATGTCATCGGCCAGCGGGGAGCGCTTGCGGCAGGCCTCCACTTCGGCCAGGCCATTGGCGGCGTAGCCAGCCAGCACCAGCCGATGGGGCATCCGGTAGCGCAGCCTGAGCCGCTCGAAAACCTGAATCAGAAAGGGGATGTTCTTCCTCGGCTCGAATGCGTTCACCGAAAGTAAAAATGGTGGTTCCTTCCCGGCATTACGTTGCGCCGGAATTTTCTTTTCAGGGAGATGATCGGTACCGTGGTAAACCACCCGGACTCGGGCGGCCTGCCGGGGAAACCGTTCGGCCAGGTGACCGGCGGTGGTCCGGGAGATGGCCACAATGCTGGTGGCGCGCTGTAGAAATACCGGCAGTCGGGCCCTCAGGTAGAGGCGCTTTGCCAGAGGATAGTTTTCCGGGTACAGGAAAATGCCCAGGTCGTGTACGGTCAGCACCAGCGGCATGCCCGGGGGTACCGGGGGTGCCAGATAATGGGTCGCATGAAACAACTGGATGTTATGCCGCACCAGCAGCATTGGCAAAAGGAACTCGTAGGTGAACAGCAGGTGAGCCCGATTCAAAACGGGCACTGGACAGAGGCGATCGCCGGGTTGAAGCCACTGGCTGAAGCGGTGGGTATGGCCGGGTTTGCAGAACACGGCGAGCCGAAAAGGGCGATCGGTCCGGGCGAGCAGGGACTGGGCCAAGAGGCTGATGTAGAGGCCGGCTCCGGTGGGCCGGTTGGGAAGCGCCAGGCAATCCAAGCCCACGCGTGGCTGAACACGTTGTGAATTCATGCAATTCCTTAAAACACTGAGTGTGCCCTTCTGGACGGCAGTTAGCCCCTGAACTTTCCGGAACAACTTACATTGGCGTAGTGCTCCGGGCTCTGTAACCGAGGTCACTAAAAATTCTTGGCAGGCCTTTTCATGGTACCACCTCCGCTTACAAAATAAAGCGCTTTGTAGGCAAATCCAATTGGCAAACCAAGGATTTTTCTGGTACTGTTTTAAAATCTTGTGCCAGTAAAAAAAGGAAGGGCGTCCCGGGTTAGGGACGCCCTCAACAGAGAATTCGCGACTAAAAGATTCCGGTCAGGCCGATTCTTCGACCAGCGCTTTGCCTTTTTGTTGCGCCGTTCTAGCCGCCACGTCGCGGAACTCGGCAATGCCCTGTTCCAGCCACCGGTAGCGGCCATCCAGCACCTGGCGGGCCAAGCGATAGTTGGCCTTATCGTCGTTGGACCAGATGGCTTTAAAGAGGGCTCTGGCCCGGCGGGTGGCCTGGCGGCAGAACACATCGGCCAGTTCGATGGCTTCCGGCTTGCCCTGCTGGGCATCCTTCATGGCCCGGCTGATGGTCACCGCCATGGCAAACAACTCGGCGCCGATTTCCACGAAACGGAACAACTTGGCCTGGCGCCGTTGCAGGCCGGCCTGATGAACCACCATGGCATGGAAGATTTCCCGAGCCAGCTTTCGGGTGGAGCGTTCCACAAACCGCATGTGCCGGGCCAGACGGCCGAATTCGCTGAAACGCGGCCAACGGCCCCAGCCCAACCACAGGCCGGGATACCAGCGCAGGTAAAAGCCGGCAATTTTAGGCAGGGCGGCCAGCTTTTCTCCCAGGCTTGCTTTGGGATTCATCAGCGCACCGGCCACTTCCAGATGTTTGTCCACCGCCTCGCGGGCAATAAACAGGCGCATGATTTCGCTGGAACCTTCAAAGATCAAGTTGATGCGGGCATCGCGCATGGCCCGCTCCACCGGATAGGGCTTCTCACCCCTGGCGCGCAGCGAGTCGGCCGTTTCGTAACCGCGCCCCCCGCGAATCTGAAGCGTGTCGTCCACAATTCGCCAGAAAGCTTCCGTATTGTACATCTTGCCAATGGCGGCTTCCAGGCGAATGTCGAACTGGTTTTCCGACATGACGGTGGCCATATCGGAAACGGCCTCCATGGCATAGGTGGTGGCAGCCATGTGAGCAATTTTATGAGCAATGGCTTCGTGCTTGCCGATGGGCTGACCCCACTGCACCCGTTCGTTGGCCCAATCCCTGGTAATGGCCAGACAAGCCTTAGCTCCACCGGTGGTTGCTGCTGGCAGGGTTAACCGGCCGGTGTTCAGGGTAATCAGGGCTAGCTTGAGGCCTTTGCCCCGCTGCCAGAGCAAGTTTTCTTTGGGAATCTTGACGTTGGTAAAACGCAGTACACCGTTTTCGATGGCCTTCAGCCCCATAAACCGGCATCGGTGAACCACTTCCACGCCTTCCCATTTCGATTCCACAATAAAGGCGCTGATTTTGCCATCTTCCTTGTGCCGGGCCATGACCACGATAAAGTCGGCAATGGTGCCGTTGGTGGTCCACAACTTCTCTCCGTTCAGAATGTAATACTTGCCGTCGGGCGATTCTTCCACGGTTGTGGCCAGATTGGCCGGGTCGGAACCCACCTGGGGCTCGGTGAGAGCAAAGGCCGAAACCGCCCCTTTTGCCAGTTGAGGCAGATATTTTTTCTTCTGTTCCTCAGTACCAAACATGATCAACGGCTGGGGTACGCCAATGGACTGATGAGCGGAGAGCAGGGCGGTCAGGTTGCCGTCCTTGCTGGTGATGAGCTTCATCAGGGTGTTGTACTCGGACTGAGTGAAACCCAATCCGCCGTATTCTTTTTTAATCTTGAAGCCGAAAGCCCCCATTTCGGCAAGCTTTTGCCTGATTTTCAGCGGAATCTGTCCTTCCCGATCGATGGCATCGGAATCAACTTCTTCTTCCAGGAATTTTTTCATTTTCTGATAGTATTCCTGGAACTCGGGGCGGTTCACGCCTTTGAAATCGGGAAACGGGACGATGTAATCCAGACGAAGTTTGCCCAGAAACATCTCTTTCAGAAAGCTGGGACGTTCCCATCCCCTCTCCCGTGCCGATTCGGCCACTTCCATGGCTTCGGCTTCGGTAGCCAGGCGCTGCTTCCCATTTTTGCTGGTGGGTTCATTCATAGTAAAACTCCTTACATTAGTGCATATCGTTTACAGTTCGAGGTTCAGCTCAAGCGATCGACCTGAGTGGATTCTGCCGGCATAGTTGGCCGGTTGTTTTGTTGCGAGTTGGCAGGGATTTGAAAGGCCTCTAGGAAAAGTGCCACGGCGGCCTGTCCGTGGGCCATCAGATCGAAGTTTTCCCGATCGGCCAGCCATTGCAGCAACAGGCCTTCACAGGTGGCAATCAGGGCACTGGCCACTTTTTCGGGGTCCATGGGACGAAACAGGCCCTGCTGGATGCCCTCCTCCAGCGCCGGCACAACCAGGTCCCGATAGTCCTGATAAATGTGCTGCAGATCGATGGAAAAATCGCTCTGGGAACCGCGCTGGCGCACACTCTGCGCCCAGAAGTCCATGAGAATGTCCGCATAATCTTCGATTTTCATGGTGGCCACATCCAGGTAAGCCAGTACCCCGGTTCGTATTTTTTCCCGAGGATCCATGGCGGCATCGATCCGCTGAACCACCAGTTTCTTAATTCGATGCAGGAGATAGGAAAAGGCCATGTGGAGCATTTGTTCACGGCTGGAGAAATACTCGTAAATGGTGCCTTTGCCGATGCCGGCTTCGCGGGCGACGTCGATCATTTTGGTATTGGCCACACCCTTTCGGGCGAACACACGCATGGCGGCCTGGAGGATTTCTTTTTGTTTGGCCTTTTTGTCCACGATGCGTGCCATGGTCTGTCTCTCCTGTTATGACCGACTGTTCGGTCAGCTACAGTGTAAAAAAAATTTCCCTCTCATTCAAGAAAAATTTTTGCCCTCTTTTGTTAGCTTACACAAATTTTCGTTTCATAGGCGTAACGCAGCCCACAATGCGGACTAAAATTCTTTTTTTCATCGGAAACGGGCTCCCCCGCCTGACATGCCCGGGTGAGTTTTTCCCTTTTAAGATCCTTGTCCTTCCGCGTGTATTCGCGGCCACTTATTTTCAGCCGCGGATGAACGCGGATTTGCGCGGAAAAAACAGCGCAAATGTCCAGGTTCAGAAACACCTTGATGTGCGGGAACAACACAGTATCGGTCTTCCCGAGCGGAGCGCCGACCACAGGGAGGCGCGGAGTCGAGGGATCTCTTGCTTTTCAGATCGTGCCAGCGGGTCGGTAGCCGCAGGCTTCGCGGCTGCGCCGAGCCAGCCTGGAGCTTGTCCCGCCCTTAAAAAACGCCCGGAATGGAAAACCCTCAGGAGATGTCTCGATTCCCCCTTCAATTGGGGGTCGCTCGACACAACACTTCCTGGCGAGTGTTTCCCTTCAAAAATCCGTTTCCATCCGCGTATATCCGCGGCGAAAATAATTTTTAAAACCAGCCGCGGATTGACGCGGATTAGCGCAAAAACGTAACTCAAGCTTTAGCTTTCCGGTAAGGGCTCCAATTAGCCCTTTTTTCTGCCATTTCAGAACGTGTCACTTTCACAGACCCTGACTTACCGGGCCATTTTCCGCCGGAGCCGAGTCCGGCCCCTGCGCGAATAGCGCAATGGAGCACCCTCAGGAGATGTCTCGACTCGCTCAATGTATTGGCCTCGCTGGACGCGACATGTGGTCGCTCTTCCTTTTTTCTAAAAATCCGTGTCCATCCGCGGCTAAATAAACTAAAAAACAGCCGCGGATGAACGCGGATTTGCGCGGATGTGCTGGGACCACTACAGGACGTACCCAGGTGTTTTGCCAGGCATCAACACCCTCAACCCGTGTCTTCCCGAGCGGAGCGCCGACCACCGGGAGGCGCGGAGTCGAGGGATCTCACTTTTCTGGTTCCAGTGATGAGGCGGAGCCTCCCGGAACCGTCCGTTCTACAGCAGAGCCGTGGAACGAGAAAAAA
>RFHE01000173.1 GCA_003696445.1 Calditrichota bacterium
CGGGTCCAGTTTTACCAGGGACATCTGGTGGACGCCCGGACGCAGGAAATTAACGGAACGGCTGCTGCATTGAAAATGCTTCATCTCTCCTCAGGAAATTTTTTGCTTCACCGCTGCTGCTTTGAGGAGCCTGCCGAGGTCCATCTGCCTTCCATTCTGGGCTTGCTGGCCGAACAAAGCCTGGAGGAGAAGCGGCTTTTTACCTTGACCAGCCGGCTGGGGATGCGCAATCCTCGATTTGTGTTGAGCTCCCGCTTGCAGGCGGATGCGCTAAGCCCGGATCAGCAAGTGCTCCTGGAAGCCCTCAAACAATTCCCCTGGCTCCAAGCACTGATTTTGCGCGCGCCGTTACCTCCTCTGGCTATCCTCCAACAACTGAAAACGTTTCTGGACCATGGTTGGATTGCCCTGGAAAGGGAAGGGCAAGAGGCTGGCGATTGGGAAGAGCCCGACATCACCTATTTGCAGGAAGTGCTCTTTGTTGGTCAAAAGCGGGAAAGCAATCTGGTCGTCCTGGGATTTCCTGGTTCCGGGAAAAGCCAGTTAATGAAAACACTCTGTGGCCGGCGCAACGTGCAGGAGAAAACCATCCACTCTTTGCAGGTTGCTCGGGTTACGCTTCGCGAAGGCATGTTTCTAAATATTATCGGCCTTACCCTGCAGGAAAATTTCATGCAGCTAATGGAAAAATTAAGTCAGAATCTGGCAGCCTGTATTGTTTTATTGCCTCATCCAAAAAATGAGGATCTGGAATACATTCAGTACTTGCTCCAACAAATTGTGCAGCAAATGTCTGTTCCCATGGTGGTCGGGGTAACCGGTGGGGATCAATCGCCAAGGCCTGAACAATTGGTTCAGTTGCGGGAGGCGTTGAAATTACCGGAGGAAATTGAAATAATCCCGGTTTGCCCCCGCTCTTTCGACAGCGCCCGTCAATTGATTTACAATTTAAATCCAGTTAAAGGCACCGGCTGAGGATCGACCTGATGAAGGAGCTGCTGATCTATTTAGAAGAGGTGGAAGATCGCGAAGAAGTCGAAAGACTGTTTCTCCAGCCGGGTTTTGTGGTGACCCTGGTGGAACAAGAGGCTCAGTTTTTACCTGCGTGTCGCCGGGGCCTCTACGACGTTGTGCTCTTATGGCGCACCAGGCCGGAACGGGTCGCTGCATTCTGTAATCTTTTGCAAGAACATCAGATGGAGTATTTACCACTGCTGCCGGTGGTAGCAGAGGAAGTACTGGCCAGAGAAATCCTCTCCCATCCGGTAGCCGATGTTTTAGTCATTCCGCAGCCCCGCTTCGAATTTTTTCAACTGTTGGATCAGATCATTCAAGAGCTTTCCCCCCTCCATCAAGGCAGTGGCGATGCTGCTTTCCGCGGTAACCTGGCTGATTTTAGTTTAATAGATTTGATTCAAGTGATTGAACAACGTAAGCTGAGCGGGCGGCTCCGATTGGATGCCCTTGGTTTTCAAGGGATTGTTTTTTTCAACCAAGGTCGAATAACACACGCCCAGTTGGAGAGTCTGGAGGGCTTACCTGCGCTGGAAAAATTAGCTTTCTTAAAAGAGGGGTACTTTCAGATTCGGCTAATGGGTGCTGGAGGGCTTGGGGGCGAACGATCCATTCAGAAGGCATCGTTGCTGGAGCATTTAAAAGGTCAACAGACACAGTGGGAGAAACAATACAGCGGTTTGCCTGACCAGAAAACCGAAATGCTGGCCAATCCCTTACGTCCGCCCAAAGGCGGCTCTGGCCTGGACGAGGAAATTTACCGCTTTTTTCAAACGCCACACCGGCTTGGCGAGGTGTTGCTTAAACTGCCCGATCCCGTCGATCAAATTATTGCTGGATTGCACCGCCAAGTACGCAACGGGCAACTGGGGCTTCGCGAGGAGGTGGAGAAGCGAGTGGCTGAAGAGGAGAAAAAGGGAGGGCTTGGGCGCGTGGTGGGTGGTTTAACCACTTTGTTTAAGCGAAAAGAAGAGCCACCCCCACCTTCGCCCCCACCCCCAGCGTCAACTGCTGAAAAATCTTCTCTACCTCCCCGAATTGTGCCTTCGTCAATTCATGTCACCGACCGCGAGGCCATTGAAAAGCTGCTCGAAGAGGCTCAGAAATGAAGATACTTGAGTATTTGCTTATTTACAGCAATGGCGGACATCTGGAAGAATGCAGTCGTTTCCTGGGCCTGCAGCCGTTGAATCTTCCTATTCTTGCCACCCGATACTTGGAGGTCCATTCCCGGTTGGTGCTTTGGTTCTACGAACTGCAAGGATTTCAGCCGGAAAAGGACGCTCTGTTAGAGCACGTTGGAGGACACCTCTCCGGGGCGCTGGTTGTTGCTGACCAGAGCCTGGTGGAACAGCCGGATCCTGCCTTGGAAACGATAAACCAACTGTCCATACGGCTTCCCGAAAAACCTTTTCTGGTCGGGGTAAGGGTGGCAGCGGAAAAATACCGAGAGCTTCATCCGGTGGTCCATCGTTCCGGCCTCTTCCTTTCCGAAAATGGCCGGTTGTTTTTCTGGACCCCGCAAGTTCCAGCGTCAATCGGCCGGCTGTGGCAGGCTCTTTTGTTGGGCAACGGCAATGGTCAAGATGTCCAAAGCGGCGGGGATTAAACCATTGCACCGGCAGGAAGCACCGGTTAAATTTTGGCCGGATGCTTTCTCCTTGCGCGGATGGCGGAATTGGCAGACGCGCCAGACTTAGGATCTGGTGCCCGAGAGGGTGTGTGGGTTCGAGTCCCACTCCGCGCACAAATTTGAACCGCGCCCTGGGTTTGTTTTTCCCTGCCTGATGGTGCCAACCCGCGGGCCCAACCCCACCGGCCTGCGCACCCGCTTTTCCATTTCGATTCTTGCAAAACCCCCGACCTGCCAGTAAATTAAAAATTCTACAAATTGTATTTAACCAAGGAGGACGTATGGGGAGATCGCTTTCGGCACTGGCCGCCGTGTTGGTGTTGTTCCTTTTGGTGGGGTGCGCTAAAAAAATGAGCGAAAAGGAATATTACGATCTGGCCATGCAATCCATGA
>RFHE01000174.1 GCA_003696445.1 Calditrichota bacterium
AAGCCTAAACTGCTAAATGCATTTCCACCCCATCATTATTCATTTTACTTTGCTTTTTAAATAGCCCGCATATCCAGTACCCCCTTGCATTTAGGCAGCTCCCTCAAGACCCAGGTTTATTCTAATGCGCTAGGAAAATCCGTGACCCTCCGCCTGCAGCTGCGGCCAAATTTTCAATCGCGGATTGGGTCGGATTGTGGCAAGTGTTGTTAGGGAAAAGGCCGGCCTCAATCGTAGTGATTTTCCCGGCACAACCAACCATAGCCCCGGTCATTCCAGGCGCAGCGCCGGCCAGAGGGGCACAAGAACGAGGTCCCCCATTTTTCGCTCCTTGGACGGTCACCGGCCAGTGTCCGGCCGGATCCCCCCTTCACTCAGGCCACCTGCACGCCCTCCCGGGCGTAAATTTTTTGCAGGATCTGCCCCGTGTAAGAAGCCGGTTGCCGGGCGATTTCCACCGGCGTGCCTTGGGCAACAATTCGGCCGCCCCGGTCGCCGCCCTCCGGTCCCAGATCGATCACCCAGTCCGCATACTTAATCACATCGGGATGGTGTTCAATGAGAATAATGGATGCGCCGCGCTCGATGAGGGCATCCAGGGCGCGCAGCAGGCGCGCAATGTCGTCCAGATGCAGCCCGGTGGTCGGCTCGTCCAGAATGTAAAGGTTGTTCTGATGGTTCTTCTTAATCAAATGGGCGGCCAGTTTAATACGCTGGGCTTCCCCGCTGGACAGGGTGGTGGCCGGCTGCCCCAGACGCAGGTATTCCAACCCTACCTGCTGGAGCACCTGCAACGAATTGACCAGCCGGGGTTGGTCGGCAAAAAAGTTGAGCGCCTCGGCAACGCTCATTTCCAGCACGTCCACAATGGATTTGCCCCGGTACTTCACCTGAAGCACCTCGGGCTTAAAACGCTTGCCCTTACAGGCCTCGCACTCCAGGTACACATCGGCCAGGAACTGCATCTCCACCTTGATCTGTCCATCGCCCTGGCACACCTCGCAGCGGCCACCGGGCACGTTAAACGAAAAATGCCCCGGTTTAAATCCCCGGCGAAGGGCGGCCGGCGTGGAAGCAAACAGCTTCCGAATGGCATCGAAGGCTTTGATGTAAGTTACCGGATTGGAACGGGGGGTGCGCCCGATGGGCGATTGGTCCACCATCTCCACCTGGTAAATATGGTTTAGCCCCTCGATGCCCTCACAGGCACCCACGGAGGCTACCGCCTGACCCCGCGCTTTCAGAATGCCCCTGTAGAGCACCTCGTGCACCAGAGTACTTTTACCCGAACCGGACACACCGGTCACGCAGACCAGCTTGCCCAGCGGAAAGCGAACGGTCAGGTTTTTCAGATTATGCTCCCTCGCCCCGCGAACCACCAGGGCTTTTCCATTGCCCTTCCGGAACACGGTTTTGGCGGGAATGGCCCGTTCCTCGCGCATGTAACGGGCGGTCAGGCCTTCGCCCTCGGCCAGCAGGGTGGGATAGTCTCCCTGAAACACCAGCTGCCCTCCGTGCTCGCCGGAGCCGGGACCCAGATCCACGATGTAGTCTGCCGAGCGAATCACTTCCGGATCGTGCTCCACCACCACCACGGTGTTGCCGGCATCCCGCAAGGCCTGCAAAATCCCGATCAGACGGCGGGTATCCCGGGGATGCAATCCCACGGTGGGTTCGTCCAGCACATACAGTGCACCGGTCAGCGAAAAGCCCAGCGCCGAGGCCAGATTAATCCGCTGATACTCGCCGCCGCTCAGCGTATTGGCCTTCCGATCCAGAGTCAGGTACTCCAGCCCCACGTCCAGCAAATATTTCAATCGGGATTTAATTTCCTTCAACAGGGGCTCGGTAACCGGCTGCAGGGATTGGGGAAAGGACAGCCCGTCCAGAAAATTGTAAAGGGCATCCACCGGCAGCCGAGCCAGCTGGGAGATGTTGCGGCCGCCGATTTTCACCGCCAGCGCCTCGGGCCGCAGCCGAAGCCCACCGCAGGCGGTGCAGGGGAAATAGCTCCGATAACGGGCCATCAGCACGCGCACCTGCACCTTGTACTTTTTGCTCTCCAGGTACTGGAAAAACCCTTCCACCCCGGGGTAGTCGCCGGCACCCTGCCAGATCAGCTTTTTCAAGCTGGCCGGAAGGCTGGCATAGGGCACATCCAGAGGAATGTGATACTGGGGGGCGACTCTGGCCAGTTGCCGGTAGAACCAGCGGTAGTGCGGTGTATTCCAGGGAGCGATGGCACCCTGGCGCAGCGATTTGCGCGGATCGGGAATGACCTTGCTCTCGTCGATGCGCATCATGGCGCCGAAGCCCTGGCATCCCGGGCAGGCACCGAAGGGATTGTTGAAGGAAAACAGCCGCGGTTCGGGGAGCACCATGGGCCGCCCGCACCGGCTGCAGGCGAACCTCTGGCTGAAGCGCTGAAGCGCACCCTCGCCGGTTACGACCACCAGCTCGCCCTCCCCGTAATGAAAGGCGGTTTCGATGGATTCCATGGCCCGACCTCGGTCCAGCTCCGCCCCGCAGCGCAGCCGATCCACCACAATCAGATCCCCCGGTGCCAGGGACTGATCTTCGCCCAGCCGATCCAACCGCAGCACCTGACCCTGCCGCCACACCCGCCGAAACCCCAGGGACAGCCACTTTTCTGCCCCCTGCCCGCCGCCCGCTTCCGGTAACGGGAAGGCAATCAAAACGGCTTCGCTTTCCGGTCGTTGCTCCAGAAAGCGCCAAACGTCCTCCGGTAAATCGCGCCTGACCGGCGTACCACACTCCACACAGTAGGTCTCGCCGGCCCGGGCAAACAACAGGCGCAGGTAATCGTAAATTTCGGTGACGGTGCCTACCGTAGAACGGGGACTGGTGGTGCGGTTTTTCTGTTCGATGGCCACTGCCGGACTTAAGCCGGAAATAAAATCCACATCCGGCCGGGGCATACGCTCCAGAAACTGGCGGGCGTAGGCGGACAGCGATTCCACATAACGCCGTTGTCCCTCGGCATACAGCGTGTCGAAAGCCAGGCTGGACTTGCCGGCACCGCTGGGACCGGTCACCACCGTCAGGGCTTCCCGGGGAATGGCGAGGGTGATATTTTTTAGATTGTGGGTGCGTGCCCCGCGGATGAGAATGACGTCTTCGTGTCTGGACATCTTGACTCTGTCTTCAGCTGACTGGCAACCATTTTATCCTTACGCTGTCCCGCGGTTTTGTTCCCCGGGGCCAATGGGCTGCAATATACCGCCCCGGAATGGGCAAGGCAACCGGGGAGCAAGCCCTGCCGGCGCACTTGCCGGCCAGAGGAGCGGAAAGGACACCAATCCAACGGCGAAAGAGCATCCCACCCCCCCGCCCGGGGCTTGGGGTCAAGCCCCCCCTGACAAATCCGCGAGTGGGCAGAACTTTCGATTTCCTGACCTGAAGGTTGGTCGGCCCTGACCGACTGTTTATATTTATTTCAGTCAGACTGATTTTTAAGGCGTTGAGGGCCCCATTGATGAAGCACTCTTCCCGCATACTATTTGTGTGCTTGATTGTTCTTTCCAGCGTAGGCTGCGACCAGGTCACCAAAGGCATTGCCGAAAAAGTTCTGCGCCAGTCGCCGCCCATTTCGCTGCTGGGCGACGTGATTCGCTTCCATTACGTGGAGAATGCCGGGGCCATGCTGGGCCTCGGCTCCAGCCTGCCCGATCACATCCGCCCCTGGATGTTGACCATTTTGCCCGGAGCAATGCTGGTTATTCTACTGCTTTTTCTCCTCTTCAACCGCAATCTGGATCGCTGGCAAATTGCCTCCTTTTCCCTGATCATCGGTGGCGGCTGCGGCAATTTGCTGGACCGGGTTTTTAACAATGGTTTGGTGGTAGATTTTCTTAACGTGGGCATCGGCTACTTCCGGAGCGGCATTTTCAACCTTGCCGACGTAGCCATTACCACCGGCGCAGTTCTGCTGATCCTCTCCCGGCGCTGGCGAGGCCACCACGCTGCCGCGCTACCGGCCACGCCCTCTCAGGAAACCGGGCCGCAGGAGGAAGCAGTCACCCCCCGGGCGGGCCATCCCAATCACACACCGGGCGCGTGAGGCGGGAGGATTGCTGAATGGCGGCTTCTGGGACGACAGCAGGGCCGTTTCCGCAGGGACAGTTCCCTTCCTTGAATCGGGCTGGCAAAACGCCGCCCCCCGCGCGGCGGTTCCGGCCGGCCTATCTGTGGCTGCTGATCTGGGCCTTGCTGCTGGGAGGGCCTCATGTCCTGCCCGAGCTCCAGGCCGGGCAATGGCAGCCGGACACGGTTACCTTTGCCGTGATCGGCGACTACGGTGCCGACGGCCCGGCTCTGGCCGCGGTGAG
>RFHE01000175.1 GCA_003696445.1 Calditrichota bacterium
CCTACCACAAACAGGGCCACCAGCTGGGGCATGGTCATCAGCTTTTCAGTGCGCATGACGATAATCGGCCAGAGCACCTCGTTCCAGGAACCCATGAAGGTGACAATCCCCACCGTTACCAGCGCCGGCCGCGAAATGGGCCACAGGATCCGGAACAGGATCTGCAGCTCGCCGCAACCGTCCAGCCGGGCTGCATCGATCAGGTCCTGCGGGATGCTTTTGAAATACTGCCTGAACATCACGATGGCAAATCCGTTGAGCAGGTAGGGTACGATGAGCGCCAGATAGGTATCCACCCAGCGGAATTTGACCATCAGGATGTACTGGGGAATCAGGGTAATCTGGAAAGGGAGGGTCATGGTGAACAGGATGATGTAGAAGATGAGCTCCCGGCCGCGAAACTGCAACCGGGACAGGGCGTAGCCGACCATGGAGCCGAATACCAGCACGCCGGCAGTCACCGAACCGGCCACCAGCAGGCTGTTGAGCAGCGCCCGCAGGATGGGAATTTTGGCCATCATCAGCCGGTAATTTTCAACGGTGATGCGGGAAGGCAGCAGCACCAGCCGGGCAATATCCGGTTCCGGGGCCAGCGAGGCCAGCAGCATCCAGAGAAAGGGGTAAACAAACACCACCGCTCCGGCAAGCAAAATCAGATAGGTCATCCCGCGCCTGGCCATTACAGGTGCACCTCCCGTTCTACAAACCGGCGCTGGAGCGCCACCACCAGCAAAATAATCGCTGCAAAAAAGAAACCCAGGGTAGCGGCATAGCCCATGTGGTAAAAGGTAAACGCTTCCCGATAGATGTAGAGCATGGCCGAAAGGGTGCTGTTCAACGGCCCGCCGCCGGTCATCACATACGGTTCGATGAACAGCGAGAAGCCTCCGATGGTGGAAAGCACCACCACCATGAACAGGGTCGGGTTGATCAGCGGCAGCGTGATGTAGCGGAACTGTTGCCAGCGGGTGGCCCCTTCCAATTCGGCTGCTTCGTACAGGTGGCGGGGCACGCTCTGCAAGCCGACCAGAAACAGCACGATGTAGAGGCCTACATTTTTCCAGGTGGCCATCAGGGCCAGGGAAGGCATGGCCAGCCGGGGATCCACCAGCCAACCCAGCCGGGGCAAACCCAGCTTCACCAGCACCCGGTTGAGCAGGCCCGTGTCGAAGCCGTAAAGCTGCTGCCACAGGATGGTAACCACCACCCCAGAAACCACCACCGGCAGGAAGTAAGCCCCCCGGAAGAGCCCTCGCAGGCGGATTCTCCGGTTCAACAATTCGGCGAAAAACAGGGCCACCACAATCTGCAGGGGAATGTGGATGAGCAGAAAAATCAGCGTGTTGTAGAGGGCACGGAAGAATAGCCGGTCGTGCAGCAGCCGGTTGAAATTGGCCAGGCCCACAAACTCCATGCTTCCGATGATGTTCCAGCGGTGGAAAACCAGAACCAGCGAAAACAA
Organism: Calditrichota bacterium; assembly: GCA_003696445.1. Taxonomy (GTDB): domain Bacteria; phylum Calditrichota; class Calditrichia; order RBG-13-44-9; family J042; genus J042. The sequence goes on from RFHE01000175.1 coordinate 1,463, forward strand.
CACCGGGAAAGCCACAAAGAGGGCAAAATGGAGCAAATAGGGGCCCACCAGTCCGTAGGGAATCAGCCTGTGTTTTCTCAACAAAGGGGGTTTTCTCCTTTTCATTGAATGAGCAATTGAACCCGTTGTGCGGCTTCCTTGATGGCCCGCTCCACCGGGCTTACCCGATACACCACTGCCGCCTCGTACTGCTGGCTGATGGCATCGAACACTTCCTTGAGCACCGGCGAGGCGTCGGTGCCGCGGACGTAGCGCGCCTGCCGGGCAAATGGTTGCAGCGCAGGCCGCTGTTCAAAAATCGGTGCAAACAGCGGATCCTGAAACAGGTTTTTGCGCCTGGGCAATTGGTTGGTCATTTCCAGAAACACGCGATCGTTGCGCCGGCTTATTAGGAAGGCGACGAAGCGCCAGGCGGCCTCGGGACGGCGGCAGGTACTGAACAGCACGATGTTTTTTGGATCGCAATAGGTGTACACCGGGCCCCGATGGTCGTCGGGCACCGGCAGGGGTACAAACCGGTACTGGAACCCCGGTGGTTTAAAGCGCTCGAACTCCTGGATGGACCAGGGGCCGGTGATGCGGGTGGCAATCACGCCGGCCAGGAACGGGTTCTGCCGGGCGGAGAGCCGCTCCCGGGGAAAGTAGTTGCCGGCATACAGGGCGCGCAGGAAACGAAACACCTCCCGGGCCGGCCGGTTGTCGAACACCACCCGCCGGCCCTGAACCAGCGGCATTCCTCCCGAGGCGGCCAGGTAGAGGGGGTAAAAATCGAACAGGCGCTGCCACCACTCCACTTTCACTTCGCTGTAACCGATCCAGCGATCCACGTAGCCGTCCCCGTCCCGATCCCGCTGGATTTTCCGGGCCGCCGCCAGGTACTGGGAGTAGGTACGCGGAATCTGCCTCACCCCCGCCTCGCGAAAAATCCTCAGATTGACCGCCATCATGATGGGGTTGATTTTCCACGGTACCTGGTAAATGTGGCCGTCAGTGGCGGTAACCTCCCCAATCACGCTGGAATCGCAGCGCGCGTAAAGGGAATCCAGAAAGCCGGGAATGGTGTCCAGGGGCACCAGGGCTCCGGCGCGGGCATAGGCCTCCACCTCGCCCTGCCACATGTTGGAGTAAATGTCCGGGGTGGTTCGTCCCACAACTGCCGCCAGAATCACCTCCTCGCTGGACTGGCCCTCGGGGACCGGCTGGTGCACCACCAGCGCCTCGGGATGCCGGGCGTTCCATTCGGCCACCATGCGGCGGGCAAATTCAATTTCGTAAGGATTGTTGGAGGACCAGTACAGCAGGGCGCCGCTGCGTTTCCGGCCGTGGCTGGAACACCCGGCCAGCCACACCAACAGGGCAAGCAAAACAGCCGGCCAGAGCGGCTTGCCCGCCCCGTAGGGAAAGGAACAGCAGGTTTTCGGTTTCCCGTTCACGGAATAACTCCCGGTCAGATGTCCAACCTCGCCTGATCGACAAGCCCGGGCAGCACAGAGGCAAAGGTACGGGAGGGATCAGGTTGCCGGCTCAGGCGGATGGCCGAGCAAAGATCGCCCGGTCACCAAGCAAATAAGCTACGTCCCGGCACCGCATTCTCCCCTTATTTTTGCTTTTGCCACATCTTTTCTAAAAAAGCAGCCCGGCCGGAACCCACCTTGTATCGCTGGTAAGGCAGCGGGCACTTTTTGTAGTAATCCTGATGGTAGGCTTCCGCCGGGTAGAAGGGTGCCGCAGGAAGAATTTGCGTTGCGATAGGCCGATCGAAGAGGCCGGATTCTTCCAGGGCCTTTCGGGAAGCCTCCGCCTCCCGTCGCTGGGCTTCATCATGATAAAAAATGGCCGTGCGGTACTGCGGCCCTCGGTCGGCAAACTGGCCGCCGGGATCGGTGGGATCGATGTTGCGCCAGAATACCTCCAGCAACTGCCGGTAACTTACCCGTTCCGGATCGTAGGTCACCTGCACTGCCTCGTAGTGCCCGGTGGTGCCGCTGCACACCTGCTCGTAAGTGGGGTTGGCCACATGGCCGCCGGTGTAACCGGCCACTACTTCCACCACCCCCTCCAGCTCCTCGAAAGGGGGTTCCATGCACCAGAAACACCCGCCGGCAAAGGTGGCCACCGCCAGGGTTTCCTTTTTTCCACGCGCTTCTTTACCGGCTTGCTGAGTCATGCCTTCTCTCCTGCAGTTATGTTGGAGCATCAGTGCCGGAACAACCAACAAAATCCACATCTTCCAAAAAGGCTGCCTATTTCCACCCGGAATGGTCACCGGCGGAACAGGGTTGCCCTCGCCTTCTGTGGCAGGGCAGAATACCCTACGGTTCCGGCCAGGGTTCCAGGGGTAACGTGACGTCTTCCATCAATCGCGCGACCGGATAACGCAGGTAGTTCTGATCGAAATAAGGGGAGCGCTGGTAAAAGAACATTCTCCGGGCCCGGGGGTCGGCGGCAAACGTGGAATCGCTGGCCAGCTTCTGTTCAAACTCGGCGCGCAGTGCAGGATTCTCCGCCAGCATTTTGCGGGCCAGCGGCTCCAGCACGTAATCCTCGGCGTATTCTTTGCGCTCCAGCACCGCGTTCCACAGTCCCCAGCGCAAAAAAGAATCGGGAGCCCGGGGCTCCAGCGCATGGACAATGACCCGGTTGGTGCGCTGGTTACAGAGCACCACCGCCGTACCGGCAGGAAAGGCCTGCCTTTTGCGTTCCACCTGTACGCCCACACGCAGCAGGTGGTGCCCTTCAAAGGGCGTGGGCTGCCAGCGGGGATTTTGCAGCCGGTAAGTTTCCACGGAGAGTACGGTGTCCCGGGTCAGGCGGTGAA